>JAGWSK010000346.1 GCA_028869355.1 Alphaproteobacteria bacterium
AATTTCACGCGGAGACGCGGAGATGTCCGGAGCGTGACGCGAATTGGCTCCCCTGCAGAGCAAGTCACCGGTATCTCTGTGGTCTCCGCGCGCTCCGCGTGAAAAGTTTTAATTGCATTGCGCTGGGCGGAGCGGGTTACTCGGCAGGCACCGCCGGTTCGGGTATCGGCGCCGGCACTTTGTTCAGCAGCGCCGGCACCAGAGTGAGCGTCACCAACAGAGTCCAGGCGAGACAGATGGTCAGCAATTCACCCATGCTGGCCGTCCCGGGATGGCTCGAAATCCACAGCGCGCCGAAACCCGATGCGGTGGTCATCGCACTGAAAACCACGCCACGCGTCAGGCTCGACTGCAGGAAATCGCGCCCGCCGCCCCGCCAGAACATCACGAAATAAATGCTGAACGCGATGCCGATGCCGAGCAGCAGCGGCAACACGACGATATTGGCAAAATTCACCTCCATGCGCGCGGCCACGCAGGTCGCAAAAGTGAACACGCCGATCACCAGCAGCGGAAACAGCGTCAGCAGCACGTCACGCGTCCGGCGCAGCAGAATCGCCAGCAGCGCCAGGACCGCGATCGTCGAGATCAGCCCGGCGCGCAGGAATGCCTGCAGGATGGTGTGCCGCGACTGCTCGATTATCACCAGCGTGCCGGTCGCCTGTGGCACCGCGTTCTCGATCTCATTGGCGAATTTTTCGAGGAATCCGTCGTCGTGCTGTTTGGGCGAAATCTCGAGATGTGCGCGGCCATCGGCGGTGACCCAGTCGCCGCGCAATTCCGCCGGCAGGGTTTGCAGTGAAACCGGTGCGGCCTTCAGGAGATTGCGGGCGCGGGCCAGCGTGACCCGCAATGGCGGAATCACCGCTTTGTTCGCGGCATTGAGCACCTGCGGGCCGGCCTTTTCCAGCCGCGCGAGAACGCCGGCAAAGGCTGTGGCGCTCGCCGCAGCATCGCCGGACCGGGTGGCCGCAACGCGCCGCAACGACTGTTCGGTCGCCGCCATGCTCGCCAGGGTTTCGGCGGGCGTCGGCGCATCCCTGGCCTCAATCGGATCGAGAGTCGTGTCGAGTATCGATTGCGCATCGGATATCGCCGCCAGCTTCTGGGTCTGATCGGCCGGAACGAAACTCTGCAGCGTGGTTGCCTTCCCGACATCGGGGAGCGCGCTGATTTTCGTCGCCAGGCGATTCGCCGCATCGAGCGAGGGCATCAGCACATCGATCGTATCCGGCGAGGTGTCGGGATTGCGCATCAGGTCGTACAAAGTCGCCACCGATTCCGTGTGCGGACTGCGCAAATGCAGGGGGTTGGCGTCGAAGCGCAGTTTCGGCAGCAGTCCGGCGCCGAGACCGAACAGGAACACGAAGATGATGATGATCGGCCAGGTGTTGCGGCGCAGGAACCGGTCCACCGGCGCAAGCTTCAGGAAGCCGACCTCCGCCTGCTCGCCATTTGGTCTGAACAGGGCCAGCAGCGCCGGCAGCATGGTGCCGGTCAGGAACCACGCGACGATCATCCCGCTGCCGGCAATCACGCCAAGCTCCGCAATACCAATATAGTCGGTCGGGTAGAACGAGAAGAAGCATGCCGCCGTCGCCAGTGCCGCGAGCGTCAGCGACGGGCCGATCTTCGCCCCGGCGCGGGTCAGCGCCGGCTCAAGGTCGCGCAGCAAATGCCGCTCGGCGCGATAGCGAATGGCATATTGAATCTGGAAATCGACACCGAGGCCCACGAACAGGGGAATGAACGCAACCGAAATGAGATTGAACGTGCCGAACAGCATGAGGCCGGTCGCCGCGGTGATGAAAAAACCGGCCAGCAGGGTCGCGAGAATCGCTGCGATGATTCGCACCGAGCGCACCGCGAGCCACAGCGTCAGCAGGATCGCGCTCATCATCAGTATTCCGATGGGCAGCGCCCGTTCGGCGACTGTGGCAAATTCCTCATCCGCCAGCGGAACCGGACCGGTCAGCCGGACGCTGACTCCATTGGCGGGCGTCAATTGGAGATCGGCGGCGGTCTTGCGGATCAGCACGCTCGCGTCCTGGCCGGGCTCGAGCTTGTCGTAATTGAGCCGGCCCTGCACCTGCAGCATGCGCATATTCTCGGACGGCGCCGGATTCTGCCGGGTCAAAAGCGTCTGCCAGGACATGAACGCAGGCTTGCCGGCAAGCACGTTCCCGAACACCGACGTGAATTGCCTGAACGGGCCGGTCAGTTGGTCAAGCGGCGCCTGGCCATGCTCGACGCCGATCAACGCCGTATTCAGGCTGTCCATCACTCCGCGTAAGGACGGATCGGCGGCCAATGGGCCGAGAAATGGCTGCGCGGCGATCAGTTGGGCGGTCGCGTCCCTGACCGACTGCGTGGGCAGATATAGCAGACCGTTCTTCTGGAAGAACGGATCGCCCTGCAGATCGCGCACCAGCGGGAAAATGTCAGGCCGCTTCTGGAGCTGAGATTTCAATGCCACGGCGGCCTGCGCCGCGCGCTCCGGCGTGGCGCCCTGGATCACAACCAGTGTGAGATTGTCACGCTGCGGGAAGGCGCGATCGAACTCGATTTCACGCTGACGCCAGGCGATTTTGGCCGAGATCAGATCGTCGCTGCGGCTGTCGATGTCGAAATGGCGCGCAACATAAACGCCGCTCAGTGCAGCGAGCAGCACAACCACAAGCAGGATGGATTTCCGCCAGACCAGTGAGACCCGGACAAGGCGATCGAAAATCGTTTCCATGCTTCAGCGCTCCGCGGAGAGTTTGTTGCAGATCGCTTCGTCCTTCTTCGCCGGCACAGACGCAGCCGCCGGTTCGAAGCGGGTCCAGCTTTCTCCGCCGCAAAGCAAGCCGAGCAGGCATCCGGTGATGCGCAGCGTATCGTCGGCGTGCAGCTCAATCGATCCGGGGACAGTCTGCCCAAAAGCGGAATTGTAGATCGAGCCCGACCACTTATTTTCGCCCTTGGCTTTCATGCCAAGAATGATCGGCGCGCCCAGCATCGCACGGTCGCGCAGGTGCGGATCCGGATTATGGGTGTCCGTGCCCGGCATCGCTTCCCACGAGATCACTCCCCACATGGTGTCGGCGCAATCGACGATCTGGATACGCGCCTGCTTGTCATGCACCCACCATTCACCAACCGGTCCGGCAGCGAGCGCATATCCCGGGCCCAGCGCGGCCAGCGTCAAAGCCGCCACCGGCGTGCAAATGCGCAACCAAACATTGGGCCGGTCGGACCGCCGGAACAGTGATGATTTGACATTCAAGCTTCCAGACCCCGATTTTATTGGTGGCTGCAACATAGATTCGCCGGGCAGAAGGAGCAATGCACGGTTTGGACAAGTCTCGAACTGTTGCGAGCGATTAAAACTCACCTTAATTTGACTTCTGATGCAGTGTTCCATGAAACCCCGGAACTTTAAGATTGCTGCAATCCTCGCCGCGGGTATTGCGCTTTCCGCTGCCGCCGGAACTCCTGCAACCGAAGATCGCGAATTCAAGGAATGCGCCGACTGCCCGATGATGCTGGCCATCCCCGGCGGCAGCTTCGCCATGGGCAGTCCGGCCGGCGAGGTTGGGCGATTCGACTCGGAAGGGCCGCAGCATGCCGTCAGTATACGGCCCTTTGCCCTTGGCAAATATGATGTCACCAGCGAGCAATTCCTGACCTTCCTGAAGGAGACCGGTTATCAGCCGCTGCCCTGCGATCCGCTGCTTGGCCTCGGCTGGCACTCGCCCGGCAAGGGGATCGCCCATCCGCCCTATGTTGGCGAACCGCCGCACTGGCCCGCCGTCTGCCTGAGCTGGGCCGATGCCAGCGCCTATATCGCCTGGCTCAATCGCAAGGTGCGCCGGGCGCGGCCCGGACTGGTGACCGGCACGAGCGGACCCTATCGCCTGCCGGCAGAGGCGGAGTGGGAATATGCCGCGCGCGCCGGCACCAGGACATCACGATGGTGGGGCGATGAACTCGGTCAGGGCAATGCCAACTGCAACGGCTGCGGCAGCCGATTCGATTATCATGTGCTCGCCGATGTCGAGAGTTTCGCTGCCAACCCCTTTGGACTCTACGGCATGCTCGGCAATGCCTGGCAATGGACCGCCGACTGCTGGCATGACAGCTATGTCGGCGCCCCGGCTGACGGCAGCGCGTGGACGCAGGGTGGCGACTGCACCAGGCACGTGATTCGTGGCGGGTCCTGGGACAATCTGCCGATCTTCATTCGCTCCGCGGCGCGCGTGGGGAGCAGCGGGAACAGCGGCGAATACGACTATTCCACCCTTTCGGGTTTTCGCCTCGCCCGCGATTTGCCTTAAGGGGGTGGGGCCTCCGCAAATTGCGCGCGAAGGCCCCGGGGGGAGGGGCCGGTCTGGTTGTGGGAGGACTTCGGCCCCAACGACGAAGTTGGTAACACACCAAACTTACAACCCGCTGACGCGAGGGTAGCCGGTCTGTTAATACAATGTATCTTTGGGGCTGAGATTTAGAATCACATCCAGCGCGCTGGCCGGGGTGCCGGCGGGCAGAGTGATTGGCGACGAAAGCAGCACCGCATTCCGGGCGCTGATGGCAAGCGAGTGGTACGCGGCATCGGTGCGCCGGTCATTCACAATTTCCGCCTTCTTGATTGCCCCGTCGGGCGCCAGCACGACGTGAATGAATACGGTGACCTTCCGGTCTTCGAGGGCATCAAGGTCAAGGCTCCACTTGCGCTCGACTTGCGCGCGAATGAAGTCCTTCAGATCGTAGCCGGACGGGCCGTAGGGCGAGCCGCTACCTTCGGCTGAGACCGCACTGTCGCCGGGTATAGTCAGTTTTGCGAATGATTCGAGCCTGCTCTGCAACTCATCTTTGGGCGGCTGAGGTACGGGTTCGGCACCCTTTTGCGGCGCCGCAGGAGTCTGCTCCAGGTGCGGCAGGGGAATGAGTTGTGGGGGCGGCGTCTTTCTGGTTTGCGGGCGAACCGATGCGGTTTGTTGGCGCGGCAGGTCGGGCTTTGCCGGCACCGGCGTCGTGGTGCGGTCCTCGAGTTGTACCAGCTCGACCGGGAAAAATTTCGGCGGTTGCTGGTCCTGCATCACGCGGTGCAACAGCAACAGAAGAATAACCGCATGCAGCAGGAATGAGCCGACCAAAGCCCAACGCCGCGCCGAACTGTCATTCCCGGAGAGAATTGCACTCATTCCGTATCGGAATTTAGCAGAATTCCCGCGCCCGTGGCGTTTGGCTATAGTTGGGCAAGCAAGGACACGGGAGGGCTGATTTGCGGAAACTATTCATTCCGATGCTGTTGTGCGCCAGCGTTGTGGCATCGGCGGCTGATGGGCAGGCCATATCGATCGATCGCAAGCAGGTCAGCGCCGCAGCGGCGCGAAAGATGGTGGATGCGTGCCTCGCCTATGCGGAGAAGAACAACATCGTAGTTGCGGTCGCGGTGGTCGATATTGCCGGTGTGCTGATCGACTTTCACGCCATGCAGGGCGGTGGACCGACGGTGGCGGAAACTGCGATTTTAAAGGCCAAAACGGCGGCGCACTGGCAGCGCTCGACCGCCATCCTCGAACAGGACGTGGAAACGCACCGGAACGATGCATCGCTCTGGATCCGCGATTTTCCCAAAAAGGGTGCGCTTCCGATCATGATCGGCGGCCAGGTGGCTGGCGCGATCGGGGTCGGCGGGGCGCAGAAGCAGGAAGAATGCGCGCAGGCCGGGATTGACGCAGTCGTCCCAAAGCAGCCTTTGGCAGCGCAGAGGTAAAGGCATGCTTCCTCCCCCGTTCTCACGGGGGAGGACGGCGGGCGATGTGATCAGATCGATTCTTTGAGATCTTTGGAGACGCGGAAAGCGACTTTTTTGCTCGCCTTGATTTTGATCGCTTCGCCGGTGGCGGGATTGCGGCCCATGCGCGCCGGACGCCTGCGCACCTGAAGGATGCCCAGTCCGTTGAGGCGGATGCGGACACCTTTCTTGAGCTGCTTGGTGATCAGACCGGTGAGATCGTCCATGATCTCGTTTGCCTGTTTTTTGCTGAGCTCATGTTTTTCGGCGAGCTGCTGCGCCAGCTGACGGCTGCTGACGGTTTCGACCTTCGCCTTGGGAGCTGCGGACTTCGACACTGCGTTGCCGGTTTCGGCCATCGGGTTTTCCCCCTGAAGAATCAATCGCGAGATCAGGCATACAATCGATTCGCCCGATGTCATAGGGTTTAAATCGCATTGCGATGCGATTTTCCCCAGTTACATTGGGTTTTGAGACATTTTGACCCGGCAAACAGGCCGTTCCCGTCGCAAAATCCCGCATGACCGAGCAATCACCATCCGCCTGGGAATTCTGGATCGACCGCGGCGGCACCTTTACCGATGTGATCGGCCGGCGCGCCGGGCAGCCGCTGGTGACCCACAAATTGCTGTCGGAAAATCCGCAAGCGTATCGCGATGCGGCCACTGCCGGCATTCGCGAGCTGATGCGCCGCCATGGCGAAGGGCCGATTGCCGCGGTTAAAATGGGCACCACGATCGCCACCAATGCGCTGCTTGAGCGCAAGGGCGAACGCACGCTGCTGGCGATCACGCGCGGCCATCGCGATGCGCTGAAGATCGGATACCAGAGCCGGCCGAAGATCTTCGCCCGCCACATTGTGCTGCCCGAGCCGCTTTACGCCGCCACGATCGAAGTCGACGAAAGGCTGGGCGCCGATGGCGAAATCATCCGTCCTCTGAATGAATCCGGCGTACGCCATGCTTTACAGACGGCATACGACGACGGCTTTCGCGCGGTCGCCATTGTGCTGCTGCATGCCTGGCGTTTCCCAGCGCATGAACGGCAGGTGGCCGAAATCGCCCGCGAAACCGGATTTTCGCAAATCTCGGTGAGTCACGAGATCGCAAGGCTGATCAAGCTGATTCCGCGCGGCGATACCACAGTGCTGGACGCCTATCTGACGCCGCTGCTGCACGATTATGCGCAAGACGTGCGGCGCAATCTCGATCCCGATACGAAGCTGCTGTTCATGCAATCCTCGGGCGGATTGGCCGAGGCGAATGCGTTCCGCGGCCGCGATGCCGTTTTGTCGGGACCGGCGGGCGGGGTGATCGGCATGTCGCGTGTGGCGCGGCAGGCGGGATTTGATTCCGTCATCGGCTTCGACATGGGCGGCACCTCCACCGACGTCTCGCATTTCGCCGGTCAATACGAGCGAACCCGTGAAACGATTCTGGGCGGCGTACGTCTGCATGTGCCGATGCTGGAGATCCATACCATCGCGGCGGGCGGCGGCTCGATCTGCACATTCGACGGAATGCGATTCCGCGTCGGACCCCAATCGGCGGGCGCTATCCCGGGGCCGGCCTGTTACGGGCGCGGCGGTCCGCTGACGGTGACCGACTGCAATGTCATGCTCGGCAAACTGCAGGCGTCGTTTTTTCCCCGCGTGTTCGGACCGGGCGGCGATGCGCCAATCGATGAGGCGGTGGTCCACGCGAAATTCGAAAGCCTGTCGGCCGAAGTGGGTGCGGCCACCGGCAAGGCGGTTGCACCGCACGAAGTGGCGGAAGGATTCATCCAGATCGCGGTTGCCAATATGGCGAAAGCGATCCGGCAGATTTCGCTGGAGCGCGGTCACGATATCACGGACCACGTGCTGGCGGCGTTTGGCGGCGCCGCCGGACAGCACGCCTGTCTGGTGGCGGACCAGCTCGGCATCGGACGAATCATGATTCATCCTCTGGCGGGCGTGCTGTCTGCCTATGGAATCGGTGTTGCCGAAGTCCGCAATGTTCGCGAGCAGTCGGTGAACCGGCCATTGGGCGAGACCGATCTCGCGACGCTCGCGGGGAATCTCGCCGTGGTAGCGCGGGAGGAAATCGCGGCGCAGAAAGTTCCGCTGGCCCGTATCGAAAGCGAAGCGGCGGCGGAATTGAGCTATGCCGGCGTGGACAGCGCGATCCGCGTGCCACTCGGCGATTCCGAAGCCATGCGTGCGGAATTCGAAAAGCGTCATCGCGAGCGCTTCGGCTTTGCGGTTTCGGATCGCAGCATCATCGTGCAGACGCTCTCCGTCGAAGGCATCGGTGTTGTCGGCGCGCATGTCGATGCACCGATTGTCGAAAGTCCCGCGCACACCACTGCCCCGGCGCGCGTGCAGGCGCATTTTGGGGTGCGGGAATGCACGATCGAAGTTTACGACCGCGATTCACTGTCGGCCGGGGACATTGTTACGGGACCGGCAATCATCCGCGAACGGAATGCCACGACCGTCGTCGAGCCCCGCTGGCGCGCCCAAACCGATCGTTTCGGCAACCTGATTCTCACGCGCACACATCCGCGCCGGGACGAAGTTGCGGCCGGAACGGCGGCCGATCCGGTCCTGCTGGAATTGTTCAACAACGCCTTCATGGCGGTTGCCGAAGAGATGGGGGTGGCGCTGCAAAGCACGGCAACTTCGGTAAACATCAAGGAACGGCTGGATTTCTCCTGCGCGCTGTTTGCGCCCGATGGCGCCCTGATTGCCAATGCGCCGCATATTCCCGTGCATCTGGGATCGATGGGCGATTCGGTGCGCACCGTCATCGCGGCCAGGGGGGAACGGCGCGATGGTCGCGGGATTCGGCCGGGCGACGTGTATGTGCTCAACGCGCCCTATCGCGGCGGATCGCATCTGCCCGACGTCACCGTGATCATGCCGGCCTTTGATTCAGGCCCCGAGCCGGTCGCCTATGTCGCGGCGCGCGGCCACCATGCCGATATCGGCGGGTTGACCCCGGGATCGATGCCTCCGGTGAGCCGCCGCGTCGAAGAAGAAGGCGTGCTGCTCGACAATGTGCTGCTGGCCGATCAGGGCCGGTTTCTGGAAGCGGAAATGCGTGCCCTCCTCGCCTCAGGTCGCCATCCGGCGCGCAATCCCGACCAGAATATTTCCGACCTCAGGGCGCAGGTTGCCGCGTGCTTCAAAGGCGTTTCCGGTTTGCGCAGTCTGACCGCCCGTTACGGCCTTGCCGTCGTGCACGCTTATATGGGCCATGTGCAGGACAATGCGGCTGAATCGGTCCGGCGCCTGATTCCGCGGCTGAACGGCAGCAGTTTCGCCTGCGAGATGGATAATGGCGCGGTGATCCGCGTTGCGATTGCCGTGGACCACGCCGCGCGAACAATGCGCATCGATTTCACCGGCACGAGTGCGCAGCTCGCCGACAACTTCAACGCGCCACTGTCGGTATGCCGTGCCGCGGTGCTGTATGTGCTCAGGACACTGATAGATCACGAGATACCGCTCAATGAGGGCTGTCTCAGGCCGGTGGAGCTGATCGTGCCCGATGGTTCGATGCTCAATCCGCACTATCCGGCCGCGGTGGTGGCGGGCAATGTCGAGACCAGCCAGGCGATCACCGACGCGCTGTATGCCGCGCTGAAAGTTCAGGCGGCGGCGCAAGGCACAATGAACAATCTCACATTTGGTGACGGGACGCTGCAATATTATGAGACGGTGTGCGGCGGTTCGGGGGCAGGCGCAGACCATGACGGCACCAGCGCGGTGCAGACGCATATGACAAACACACGCCTGACCGATCCCGAAGTGCTGGAGACGCGCTTTCCGGTCATGCTGGATGAATTCGCGATCAGAGAAGGTTCGGGGGGCGCCGGTGTTCATTCCGGCGGCGATGGCGCGGTGCGCAAGTTGCGATTCCTGAAGTTGATGACGGCATCCATCCTGTCGAACCGGCGCCGCGTAGTGCCGTTTGGACTGGAAGGGGGAGCGAATGCGAAGGCCGGGCGCAATCTGGTGCTGCGGAGCGATGGTAAGATCGAATCACTCGGCGCGACAGCAACAGTGGAGATGGATGCGGGCGATACATTCGTCATTGAAACGCCCGGCGGCGGCGGATTTGGCCCGCCGGGACAGCTGCCTGATTAGCCGCCACGGCGCAGCATGGCATTGATATCGCGCCGCATGTCAATGATTCGCGCAATTTCGATTCCTGTCCGATCCGGCCGAACGCTGTAAAAGATCAGCCACGACGAAACCGGAAAGCAGAGCGGGCTGCCCACGAGATCGTCGCGCCGGCGGCCGATTCCCGGATAATCTGCAAGGGAGCTCATCGCGCGATGCAGGCGGGCGAG
>JAGWSK010000347.1 GCA_028869355.1 Alphaproteobacteria bacterium
AAGAACGCCGTCACCGGATTGGTCGAATCGGGTGGCGGCAGAACAGCGGTGCTCACAACATTGCGGGGCAACAGATTGCGGGTGTCGATTTGCAGCCGGCCCGCGGTGGAATAGACGCGCGCGCGCAGATCTGTTGGCGCAATCAGCTGGCGCAGCAGTGGTTCGGCTTGTGCTGTTTCGATCATGCGCAGCTCGGGATTGGCCGAGTACTCCGCCAATGCACCGGCGATGATGACCGCCTGATCGCGTATTCCGGAAATGCGCTCCTCAACCAGCCCGGTGCGATTCGATTGTACCCACAGCACGCCCCCGAGGAGGATCAGCAGCGCAATCGCATTGAAGAACAGAATGCGATTCGTCAGGGCCGAGAAACGTCGCGCCGGCCGTTCCCGCGGAGTGTCGCCAAGGCTCCGCAGGGGCGCGCCCGACTGGAATTGCGGGCGCAGGTTCAACGCAGCGCCCTCTTGTCACGCGGCAGGATCAGCTCTCCTTGTAGCGGTAGCCGACACCATAAAGCGTCTCGATGGAATCGAAGTTTTCATCCACCGCCTTGAATTTCTTGCGCAGCCTTTTGATGTGCGAATCAATTGTCCGGTCATCGACATAGACCTGGTCGTCATAGGCCGCGTCCATGAGATTGTCCCGGCTTTTGACGAAACCCGGCCGTTGCGCCAGCGATTGCAGGATCAGGAATTCGGTCACGGTCAGCCGAACCGGTTTGCCGTCCCACATGCATTCATGACGCAATGGGTCGAGCGTCAGCTTGCCCCGGGTCATGATCTGCTTGCCCTCGGCCGGAGAGACCGGAGCGCCTTTCTTGCCCTCCGCGCGGCGAAGCACGGCCTTGACCCGCTCCAGCAGCAGACGTTGTGAAAAGGGCTTGCGGATATAGTCGTCGGCGCCCGCATTCAGCCCCATCAATTCGTCGATTTCCTCGTCCTTCGACGTGAGGAAAATCACGGGGATTTCCGCCGATTGCCTCAGCCGCCGCAGCAATTCCATCCCGTCCATGCGCGGCATCTTGATGTCCAGGATCGCGAGGTCCGGCGGATTTGCCGTTAATGCGGTCAGGGCCGAGGCGCCGTCCGTATAACTGCGCACGTGATAGCCTTCCTGTTCCAGCAGCATGGTGATGGAAGCGAGTATGTTCTTGTCGTCATCTACGAGCGCAATAGTGGCCATCGAATCAAACCCCGATTTGGCCCGTAATATAGAGATTGCCAGCCGCAATTGTCAGGGATAACCGGCGGCTCAATAGGCCGGTTCGACCCCGGCGGCCCGCCACTCTTCGGCCGATTCCGCCCGGATCAGAAAGCGAATAAAATCCATGGCCTCCTTGGGATTCACGCTGTTGCTCGCCACGCCGGCGGAATAGACCGTGTACACCTGCAACGGTGCCGGAAGCGGCCCGGCGAGTTTTACGCCTTTGACCGGCACGATTTCGCTGATGTTCTGGATCGCCATTTCGACCTCGCCAGAGGCCACGCGATCCGCCGAATAGCCGGTTTCCGTGAGCTTGGTCTTTTTCGCCATTTCGTCGGCAATCCCGAGATTCTTGAGGATTTTCGCTGTCGCGATGCCGGAGGACGCTCCTGCGGCCGGGTCCATGTAGGTGATGGATTTGGCGCCCAGCAATGCGGCTTTGAACTTGTCCGGGGTGCTGATGTCGGGGACGCTGCCGCCTTCTTTCACCCCCACCCCAATGCCGATCCGGCCCAGGACGGCAGAGCCATGTGGGCGGATTTCATCGGTTTTTTCGAGCTGTTCCATGGCCGGTTTCGAGACCACGATCACATCGGCAGGGTCGCGGTTTTTCAAACGATCTTGAATTTGTCCGACTGTGCCGGCGGTGAAGGTCACCCGGTTCCCGGTCATGTGCCGGTAGCCTTCCGCGAGCTTTTTTTCGCCTTCTTGAACCGCGCCTGCCGTCAGGACATGGATTTCCACTGCCGCCGCGCGGCCACTGCCGGGCATGGGCGCGCCCGCGAATATGAGTGCAAACCCGAGCGCAACAAAACCGCGCATAACCTTCCTCCAGGACTTCTCGGGAAAACGCTAGCACATTTCGGGAAGGTTCCGGGGTTCTTACGCGAACTGCACCTTGAGGATTTCGTATGATTTGGCGCCACCGGGCGCCGCGACTTCGACCGTGTCGCCGGCGCTCTTGCCGATCAACGCGCGTGCAATCGGCGACGATATTGAGATACGTCCCCGTTTGGCGTCCGCTTCCAGATCGCCGACAATCTGGTACTTCACCTTGGCGTCAGTGTCCTCATCGGAGAGCGTGACGGTGGCTCCGAACTTCACGGTTTTGCCGGACAATTTACTGACATCGATGACTTCAGCGCGCGACAGCTTGTCTTCGAGATCCATTACGCGCCCTTCGATGAAGGCCTGCCGGTCCTTCGCCGCATGGTATTCGGCGTTTTCCGACAGATCGCCGTGCGCACGTGCCTCTTCGATCATTTTGATGACGGACGGACGCTCAACCATCTTGAGATGTTGAATTTCGTCCTCGAGGGCGCGATAGCCCGCGACGGTCATCGGAATTTTGTCCATGCTTCTCCACCTTGAACTCGACAGTAAACCGGGCCTCTCCTGACCGGTGCGTGATGCAACCGGCAGGAAGGCCGAACAGAACGCTTGAGGACTGGTCGCCGTTTCCGGCAGCCCTTACGGCTGAAGCCAGCTTTTAACCATATGACTGTAGGGGAGCGACTTCAAGTGAGCCGGATTTGAGCGAGTGGATGGCCAATACCACGGCCGCGGCGCCTGCCATGGTCGTACAATAGGGTATCTTGAGTTGAAGCGCCGTCTTGCGGATGGAGGCGGAATCGGCCAGGGCCTGGGCTCCGTCCGTGGTGTTGAATACAAGGCAAATATCGCCGTTTTTCATCTGGTCGACAATGTGCGGCCGCCCCTCCAGAACCTTGTTGACGACCCGCACGGGAACGCCTGCCGCTTGCAACACCTTGGCGGTGCCGCGGGTCGCGACGATGTCGAATCCCATCGCGATCAGTTGGGCTGCGGGGCCCGTGGCGAGGTCCTTGTCGGCGTCCTTGACCGAAATGAACACGGCGCCTGACAGGGGCAATCTTGTGCCCCCGCCAATCTGGCTCTTGGCAAAGGCGCGGCCGAAGTCGGAATCGAGACCCATCACTTCGCCGGTCGATTTCATTTCCGGTCCGAGGATGGTGTCGACGCCCGGGAAGCGGTTGAAGGGCAGGACCGCCTCCTTGACGGCGATATGGCCCTTGGTCTGATGACTGAGGGTGAACTGCTTGAGCCTTTCACCCGCCATGACGCGGGCCGCGATCCCGGCCACGGGCAGTCCGATCGCCTTGGCCACGAAAGGCACCGTGCGGGACGCACGCGGGTTGACTTCCAGGACAAAAATTTCGCCGTTCTGGATCGCGTATTGCACATTCATCAGTCCACGGACTTCGAGTGCCCGCGCCAGCGCAATGGTCTGTCGCGTCAGTTCGGCAATCGTGCCGGCATCGAGCGAATGGGGAGGCAGGGCGCAGGCCGAATCTCCCGAATGGATTCCCGCCTCCTCGATGTGTTCCATGATGCCGGCGATGAACACGTCCCCGGTTCCGTCGGCAATGGCATCGACATCCACTTCCACCGCATGCTGAAGGAAGCGATCGATCAGCACCGGATTGTCGCCCGAGATGCGGAACAGCTCACCTGACTGAAGCGCGTTCTTGAGCGATTGCTCGTCGGGAACGATGATCATGCCGCGGCCGCCAAGCACATAAGAGGGCCGCAAAATCAGCGGGTATCCGATGCGGCCGGCCGCCTTCAGCGCCCCGTCGAAATCCAGCGCTGTGCCGTTGTCCGGCTGTTTCAGGTCGAGCGATTTCAGCAGTTCGAGAAAACGCTGACGATCTTCCGCGAGGTCGATGGCATCGGCCGATGTGCCCAGGATCGGAATTCCCGCGCGGCCAAGCGCGCCGGCAAGCTTTAATGGCGTCTGGCCGCCGAACTGAACGATGACGCCCTTGAGCTCGCCTTTTGCCTGCTCCACGCGGATGACTTCCAGGACGTCTTCCGCGGTCAGGGGTTCGAAATAGAGCCGGTCAGAAGTGTCGTAATCCGTCGATACCGTCTCCGGATTGCAGTTGATCATGATCGTTTCAAAGCCTTGCGCCGATAGCGCAAAGCAGGCATGGCAGCAGCAATAATCGAACTCTATGCCCTGCCCGATGCGGTTGGGGCCGCCGCCGAGAATAATGATCTTGCGGGCGTCAGTGGGCCTGGCCTCGCACTCGGCTGCGCCTCCGGAAGCCGATTCGTAAGTCGAGTACATATATGACGTCAGGGCAGCGAATTCGGCGGCGCAGGTATCGATGCGTTTGTACACCGGGCAAATACCCAGCGAGTGGCGCGCAGCTGCGACGTCCGCTTCTTTGACCCCAGCCAGCGTCGCGAGCCTCGCATCGGAAAACCCGAGGGCCTTGAGCGCACGCAATTCTTCCGCGTCGGCCGCGAGTCCCGACTGTCGCACTTTGTCTTCGGCACGAAGAATGCACGCGATCTGCTCCACGAACCATGGGTCGTAGCCGGTCAGCCGCGCAAGATCGGCTGGGTCCATGCCCAGCCGCAGTGCCTGCGCCGCGATCCGCAGACGGTCCGGCGTCGGACGCCCCAGGGCGGCACGGATGGCGCCGGGATCGTCGCCCTGACCGAGATTGGGAATCGCGATCTCATCGAGTCCGGCAAGTCCGGTTTCCAGCGAGCGCAGCGCCTTTTGCAGTGATTCCGCAAAGGTACGACCGATCGCCATGACTTCGCCCACCGACTTCATGGAGGTGGTGAGGACCGGATCGGCGCCGGGGAATTTCTCGAACGCAAATCGCGGAATCTTGGTGACGATGTAATCGATCGACGGCTCAAACGAAGCCGGCGTGACTTGCGTGATATCGTTGTCCAGTTCGTCCAGCGTGTAACCCACCGCGAGTTTGGCGGCGACCTTTGCGATCGGAAAACCGGTTGCCTTCGATGCCAGCGCCGACGAACGCGAGACGCGGGGATTCATCTCGATCACCAGCATCCGGCCATTCGCCGGACTTATGGCAAACTGGACATTCGATCCGCCGGTCTCGACACCAATCTCGCGCAGGACCGCAATCGCGGCGCTGCGCATCCGCTGATATTCTTTGTCGGTCAGCGTCAGCGCCGGTGCGACCGTGATTGAGTCACCGGTATGCACGCCCATCGGATCGACATTCTCGATCGAGCAGACGATGATGGCGTTGTCATTCCGGTCGCGCACCACTTCGAGCTCGAATTCCTTCCATCCAAGCACCGACTCTTCGATGAGGATTCCGTGGCCGCGCGAGACATCCAATGCACCGGCCGTAAGCTCGGCGAATTCCTCGCGGTTGTAGGCGATACCGCCTCCGGTGCCGCCCAAAGTGAAGGAGGGCCGAATGATCGTTGGCAGCCCGACCTTTTCCAGCGCCTCCATGGCCGCGGCGTGGTCGAGAACGAATACCGAGCGCGGCGATTCGAGACCGATGCGCTGCATGGCTTCGCGAAACAGTTCGCGATCTTCGGCCTTCGCGATGGCCTTTGCATCGGCGCCGATCACTTCGATGCCGTGGCGGGCAAGCACCCCGCTTTCATGGAGATCGAGCGCGGTGTTCAGCGCGGTCTGGCCGCCCATGGTCGGCAGCAGCGCGAAAACCTGACCCGCTGGAACATTGGCCTTCTCCCGGATAATGATCTTTTCGACAAATTCCGGTGTGATCGGTTCGATGTAGGTCGCATCCGCCAGACTCGGATCGGTCATGATGGTCGCGGGATTCGAGTTCACCAGGACGATGCGGTAGCCCTCGGCGCGCAATGCCTTGCACGCCTGTGCGCCGGAATAATCGAATTCAGACGCCTGGCCGATAACAATCGGCCCGGCGCCAATGATCAGGATCGTATGGATGTCGGTCCGGCGTGGCATTTGACTCGCGTATGTTTCAAAAAAAAGCCCCCATCGCCGGGGGCCGTACCAAACCTGCTCTAGCTGCGCCAGCGGAGCATGCGCTCCTGCACAGGATTGACGAAGGGCTTACCCGTTTCCACCGATTCAGACCAGGCTTTCTTCAGCCGGTGGTACCATATCGCCGGAACATCGGCGTCCTGAATCAGCATTTGCGGCGGAGAAAATTTCAATCCCTCATTCTGCAATTCCACGATTCGGCGGTCCTGGCCAAGAAAGGCACGGGCGAAGGGCCGGAAGAACGGCTTGACCGCCCCCAGCCACGGCGCGGTCCAGTAAAACACTTGCGTCACCAGGGTCGTGTCGCTGTCTTTTGGAGTGACTGCCGTGAACCCCAGCACTTCGCGCTTTCCGGCAGTGATGTGCTCGTAACGCAGGCCGGGCAGCTCAAAGCGGATTTCCGTCACCAGATTGCCGCCGAGGATTTTATAGGCAAAGGAATTCGACGATGGCGGGTGGCCAACCATGGTGAAGCCGCGGAGTGACGGCGTGTGCTGCTTGGCCTTGGCGTGAATGGACTTTTCGTTGCGCCACCACCATGCGCGATGCACGAATGGTCCATGGGCCGGATCCATAAGGCCGACCACCGCATGATCCAACTCGCAGGGGAAGATCTGGGATTCGACAAAGCGCGGTAAGGCGCGGCCGTCATGGGCGGCAATCGGAAGCACCGGCGGTTCGATGGCCGGAAGCTCGTTGGCGTCGGCGGCGAAATAAACCCAGATCAGCCCATCCTGCTCGCGGGCCGGATATTTGCGGACGCGAATGCGATTTGTTTCGAAGGCCTGATCCTGAAGCACTGAGGGAATATGCGAACAGCGGCCCTCGGTCGTGAAGCGCCAGCCATGATAGGGGCATTCCACATCATTTCCCTTGAAGCGACCGGCGGAAAGCGGGGCCGCGCGATGCGGACAGATATCGCGCAACGCAAACACATCCCCATTCGTGGTGCGGCCCAGCAGCACGGGTTCGCCGCACAGCATCTCGCGGCGCATGGCGCCGCGCTTCAGCGAATGGGCAAGTCCAGCCATGTACCACAAATTGGTCAGGAACAGCGGCGTTTCGGTCACTTGCATTACCCAAGCGTTTTCCGCCGAAGTGGGTACCGGTTCGGCGCAGAAAACGCGTCAATTACAAAAAACCAAGGCACTTTTGCGATTCGAAAGAATCGCAAAATGCCTACCGGCGCAACGCGACTGCTCATAGCCGATGTGGCGCAGTCGCGCGACAGGGCAAATCCGCACTGGTTTCGGCGGGCTAACAAGCGTTCGCGAATGGCTTAGCCTCGGGGCTGTTCGTGTCAGAAATCCGGCTTCGCCGCCGTCGGAACGGTTTCGTCCTTGTAATAATAGACATGCGCGTTTTCGGCGCAGACGGTTTCCGGCCAATCGGTCGAACCGCGCCCATAGGTAACCGTCGCGGACCATGGCGTGGTGAACACGGCCGGATCATCAACCGTGAACAGGACCTGGAGATATTTGCCCCGGTAGTTCCGGTTCACCGTGCCGGCCGCGACGCGAAAATTCTCTTTGGCGTCCCTCGCCAGTCCCTCTTTCGCCTGCTCGTAATCGATGAGACGGAAGCGCTCCACCATATGCAGCGCGCTGCTGTAAGGGGTGCCGTAGAGATCGACCATGGCCAGAGGACGGTCGGCGATAATTCCCACTGTGTCGACGACAAGCGCATCGCCTTCGTAATGCCCGACGGAGTCGCCGTACCAGCTTGGTGACAGCGGGACCGGATGGCTTGCATTCATCCGGACGTGCCGGAATTCGTGGTCCTGTTCATATAGCAGCGTGATCTCGTCGCCGTGCTGCAAGACCTGCAGGCCGAAATTCTTGTAAATGAACGGGCC
>JAGWSK010000348.1 GCA_028869355.1 Alphaproteobacteria bacterium
ATTCAATGATGCGACTTCGGGCTTGAACACGGCGGCCGGCCTGACGCGTTCTTCGACGCTCATGAACGGGCTTGCGCCGGTGGTCAGATTGATCACGGCGTTTGTCTGCTGCCGGATGCGCGGCAGAAAGCGCGCAAAGGCCTCCGGCGTCTGCACCGGCTTTCCGGTTTCGGGATCGCGCGCGTGGAGATGCAGGATGGCTGCACCGGCATCGGCGGCGGCGAGCGCGTCGTCAATAATTTGCTCCGGCGTGATGGGAAGATACGGCGACATCGAGGGCGTGTGGATCGCCCCCGTCACGGCACAGGTGATGATGACTTTCTTCAAATCAACCGTCCTCACTCCGCCCGAGTCGGACCGAAGATGGAGCGCATTGTCGTCCAGTCCGTTCGGTTAGGATCATACGCAAACAGGAACGGCGAGTCTGTGCTACGAGTCATACGTAGCGCCGCAGGTTGAGATCAGCTAAAAAGGCATCCCCCGGCCCAAATTTGGGAATGTCGCAATGCGGGTGACAGCTCTACTTGCCGTGGTCGCCCTGACCTTCGTTGTCGGAGTGCAAACCCAGACATTGAGCCAAGTGGCCGTGCCGTACACCGTTCCCACCGATCAGCAGGGACACCGCGGTTTCTGTAGTGAACCCAGCACATACGTTACGGCTCCGCGATCCGATGCGCCGCCTCTCGTGAACGCGACCGTGGGCCGCTTTCCGTCGATCGCGTTCCGCCGCTGCAATTTTTTCTCAGTCCCCCGTTATTATCTGCGCGCACCGGAAACCATCACGGACGGTGTGTGCATGTTGGTTGAGAAGGAGGTTGTCCCTGCAGTGGACGTGAATTCTCCCAATTTGACATTGCCTCGCGATACTGGACCCACACCTCATATTAGCTGGTCCAATCCGCCGCCGTTGTGGAACAATGATGATCCGCAGATCATCTTAAACGTCCCTACCGAATTGATGGCGATACAAACGAACGGCAAGTGCCCGGCATTGGATGATCCGTCCTACATCCCAGTGCAAAAGGTTTCGCCGGCAGGATTCGCGTCAGTTATGCAGTACTTGCAAACACTGGGATCATCCGAGAACAACTTTGCAGCTGCAATTTCACGCGTTTCCTCGTGCGGCGCTGATCAGTATTATTTCAAGACACGCCACCTATCGCCGGAAGAAGCGAAGGCTGACCTTGATCGCAAGATTGCATCGCTTCACAAATTGCTCGTCGAACAACAGAGTAGCCTTCGTATTTTCCGTTTGGAGCTCTACGGAGGCGCGTATTTTGTATCCGCCTGGGATTCAGCCAAGAACGGTCCGGCGGCACCATTCGTCGCTACCCTACAGGTCAGTGGCAGCGGGTTGGAGCTAACCCAGCTTTGCGGAATTTGGGTCGCGTAAACTCCCGAATCGAATTCCTGTGGGAATTACTCGGTTGATCAGCTCCTGCAGTAGAGGCGGTGAATTTCAATCGCCGCGGCCGGCAGTGCCGCCCATCGCTTCGTTGGCAGACTTGACCACATCTGGCGGCATCGTGAATGCGCCGGAAATGATTTGCGCCACCTTATCGCCGGTGACCTCCTTCACTTCGATACGCTGCTTTTTTGCGTCGGCCAGAAATGCCGGGTCGATCATTGCCGCATGGAATGCCGCCTTCAGCGCGCTAACCCGGCCGGCCGGTACTCCCGGAGGTGTCAGGATCGGCCGGTCCATCGCCATCGGCGCGAGGATGAGCTGAAGGATTTGCTTCGTCCGCGCATCTTTGGCGAATTCGATCAGCGCCGGTGAATCCGGGAATTCCGGGTCGCGCTCGAGCGCGATCTGCACCGGGACCGAAACCTTCTTCTGCGGAAACCAGTCGGGGCGCGTGGAGTTGATCGATGACACAAGCGATCCGCAGCGGCCATCTACTTCGCCGCGCTCCATCGCGAGATAGACTTCATTGCCGCCCCTGTAGCCGGAGATCACTTTGATCTTCGTACCGAACAGCTTGTTCAACATGGCAGGCAGGGTTTCCATCTGCGATCCGGCGCCGGAACCTCCGACCACATATTGCTTGTTGAACAGGTCTTGCCAGGTTTTGATTTTCGAATTGTGCCAGGCGACGCAGATGCCGCTGGTTGAATCGATCGAGCCCAGCCAGTTGAATTTGCGTGGATCGAATTTGGCGGCGGTTTCACCATAAAGCGGCGCAAACGGGACGCTGGAATGGACCAGCGCAATGACGCTGCCGTCTTTCGGCGCGGAGGAATAAAGATAGTTCATCGCCCGCAACCCACCAGCGCCGGGCATATATTGCACGATGATTTTCGGCTTTCCCGGAATATGCGCCGACAGATACGGGGCAAACGCGTTGGCATAGCTGCCATAGCCGCCACCGGCATCGGCGGACAGAATCATCGTGATCTGATGATCCTTGTAAAAATCGCTGACCGGATCAGCCGTTGCAACGGTTGCGCCGCCGCACGCAATCGCGCATGCCAGTGATATTGACGTGACGCGCCGATGGATCATGGTCCGTCTCCGGCCATTCAATGGATGTCGATCAAGACTCCGTCGGAATCCGCCAGATGGTGCGTCCCGAATGGACAGGAGTGTTTGAACAGCTCTGCCAGGGCGGCGCCCTCGGCTCCGGTGCCGACAGGTTCGGGCATCAGGCGCGGATTGTCGGCCGCAATGCGCGCGATGTCTTCCTTGCAGGTCTCCACGTTCTCCACCTTGAACCCAATATGGTCCATGCCGCACGAGATAATTCCGGTCCCGGAATAGTTCGTGATGTCCCACGGCATAATGACGAGCGTTATGTGGCCATCGCTCAAAT
>JAGWSK010000349.1 GCA_028869355.1 Alphaproteobacteria bacterium
CGCGCCAATGCGCGCTTGCAAAAGCGCAAGCGCGGGCGCGCCGCCCTCTCCCTCAAGGGGCGAGGCGGTGCAATTCGTGCGATTCAACTCCGTCACCACCTGCTTTAATTCAACTCGCCCTGCCGGTGCCGGCGTTTGGAAATACCGCTTTAACGGCTGCTTCGGCGCACTGGCTGTCCTGATCGCCGGCGCCGCCGCCCGCACCGATTGCACCCACAATGTCATTGCCGATGAAGATGGGAAAGCCGCTTGGCTCCGGGAAATCGCAAAAGTGGCCTACTTCATTTCATAGCGCATCAGGCGTTTTGGCCCGACTTCGGCGCCATAAATGATGCCATCCTTGTCCGCGGCAACGCCTTCGGCGGCACTGGTTGTGGTCGCCTTCTCCACCGGGTCGGGAATGAAATATTTCACCGAACCGTCTACGGCAGAACCGATCCGTATGCCGCGCTTCCAACCGTTGTGATTCTTCGACACCGACTCCGACTCGGAGTCCGCAACATAGATTGTATCCTTCGCATCGATCCAGATTCCGCTCGGCCGGCTGAACCGGGTCCAGGAATCGAGATATTTGCCGTCCTGGTCGAAAATCTGGATGCGATTGTTGTTGCGGTCGCCGACGAACAAACGCCCGCGTGAGTCCATCGCCAGGGTATGCGGAATGTCGAACTGGCCCGGCTCCGTGCCCTTAATCCCCCATTGCTTGATGTATTTGCCGCCCGGATCGAACTTTACGATCCGGTCGTTCGAGTTGCCGCCGTGGCCGTCGCCGACGAAAATGTCGCCATTGGGCGCGACCAGCACCGCCGACGGCATGTTGAAACTGGAGGGATTGTTTCCGGCCACACCGGCAGTACCGAGTCGCAGCAGGACCCTGCCATCGGGGCTGAACTTGATCACCTGCTGTCCCATGGCGCCATTTCCCTGACCATCGGTCACCCAGACATTGCCCTGCCGGTCCACGGTGATGCCGTGCGGGAATACGAACATCCCGGCGCCGAAATGTTTCACCATCCGGCCATCGCGATCGAATTTGAGGATCGGGTCGAGGTTGGAATTCCGGCAGCTATTGACGCCGCAGCGCTCAGCCACCCACACGCTCTTGCCGTCGGGATCAATTGCCACTCCGGCCGTCGATCCCCAATTTCGGCCAGGCGGCATTTTCGCCCAGTTCTCAACTGACCGGTACGGATTCGGAAGATTGTTGGTCGGGCCGTTCTGCGCCGCAGCCGGCACGACGAAGCACAAAATGAAAGCCGCGATTGCCGGCCAACGGATCGCTCCCGTCATGCTGTCCTCCCTTGTTTGTGTGCTTTTTACACCCGAGTGCGCTGCGATCATAAAAAAAATCACATTTTTGTGCGCGCTGGCATGCTTTGAAAGCGTCAATGTCGCGTTTAAACCACCAGCCGTGAAGTCGCCGGGGAAGCGCTTTGAAGGGAGGACCAGAGTGAAATCCTTGGTGGCGATTTCCGCAGCGTTCATCGCGACGGCGGTGTTTGGCGCGGCTCAGACGCAAGCGGTAAACTATAAGGCTAGTCTCGCCGGCACCTTTCGGTGCGGACCTGACATGAAGGTCTGCCAGTGGTCGGGACAAAGTTTCACGGTCACCCAGAAGGGCAATCAGCTCGAAATCAAGAATAACAAGGGCGATCAGGGGACGGCGATCCTGACCAGCAATATCTCGGTCAGCGCGGGCCCGCCGTGGAATATGCTCGGCGTGATTTCGGCTGACGGCAAGACAATCAACTGGTCCAACGGAAGCGAGTGGCGCAAAAGCTGAACTGACCAGGTACACATCGAACAATTCGGCCTCCGCGAATGTTGGAGGCCGAATTCATTTCAAGAGATGCGGTCGCATTGATGGCGGACTATTGCCGGGCATAAAATCCCTCCGATCCATCGGAGGAAAAAAATCATGCTGAAGCAAACCGCCATTTCGGCAGCGATCGTGCTTGCCGCGACCACATTGGCGCAATCCGCACCGGCGCCCAGCGGCACCGCTGTTGACATTCCGAATTCCGAGATTCAGCGCATCGCCGGACGTAACGCCAGTGCGCCGGTCAGCGATCAGCAGATTCGCGTCATCAGCATCAATGGCGATTACAATGTCGGTGTCGGCGTCGTGCACCGGGCCAAGACCGAAAAGCAAAGCGTCGGCGGCTCCGAGCACAGCCAGATCACTGAGGTCTATCACGTGATTTCCGGCACCGGAACATTTGTGACGGGTGGCACGATCGAAAACGCCAGGGACCGGCCGGCCGACAATGAAGCTGTGCGTGTCCTGACCGGCCCGA
>JAGWSK010000350.1 GCA_028869355.1 Alphaproteobacteria bacterium
GGCTGAATGCCCAGCATCAGGAAAGCGCCGAGCATGATTGCCATGCCGGATGAGCCGGGAACGCCGAAGAACAAAGTCGGCAAGAGTGATCCGGCCTCTTTGGCGCAACTGCCGGTTTCCGCTCCGATCACACCGGCGACTTCGCCTTTGCCGAAGCGCTCCGGATGCTTCGAGGATTGAACAGTGTGGCCATAGGCCATCCAGGATGCCGCATCTCCGCCCAGCCCCGGAATGATGCCGATGCCGGCGACCAGCAGCGAGCAGCGCAGCACCAGCCATTTGTGCTGCAGGACATCCCATATGCCGCGCCAGATCTGGCCATAGCGGACCTTCTGGGTGCCGGCGGAAGCCGGCAGCTCCGCGCCCGACTTCTGCAATGCTGCGGCGGCCTCCGGAGAGATGTCGAAGGCCCGGCCCTTGACGCCAAGCGAAATCATTTCCGGCACTGCGAACATCGCCAGCACGGCGACAATCACCGACAACCCGTCCCACAGCCACAACTGACCAAAGGCGAACCGTGGACTGCCGGTTGAGGGATCGAGGCCGATAAAGGCGCACATCAGTCCGAACAGACCGACGATCATGCCTTTGAGGAAGCTGGTGCCCGAGAGGGTCGCAATGAATGTGATTCCGAGAATCGCCAGCAGGAAAAATTCGGCCGGGCTGAAGGAAAGAATGATCGGCTGCAGAATGGGCAGCGACAAGCCGAGAAAGACAGCGCCAAGGAGACCGCCAATAGTCGAGGCACCGAAACTGGCGCCGAGTGCCCGCCCCGCCTCGCCCTTCTTCGTCATGGCATAGCCGTCCAGCGCCGTCGCTGCGGCCGGGCCGTCACCCGGAACGCCAATCAGGATGCTTGGGATCGAGCCGCCGGTATGCACGACGGCGTGCATGGCGCACAGAAACACCGCGCCGGTGAGCTGGTCCATGTTGTAAACAAATGGAATCAACAGCACGAGGCCGAGTTTTCCACCGAGGCCGGGTGTCGATCCGAAAAAAATTCCCATCGGGACCGCCACAGCCATCAGCAGCAGCAGCCGCGGCGTGCTCAGAAGATGGAACAGCGTGGAAAAGGCCACATCGAGATGCATGGCAACGCCTTCAACTCGTCTAGCCGCTCGCGGCTGCCTTCAGTTCCTTTACGGTCTCCGGCGGCTGATTCAATGCGGCTTTGATCGCGGCGAGGACTTGTGGCCCGGACATCGGATGAATATCGAGATCGAACTTTTTCGCCTCGGCCAGAAATTCCGGATCTTTCATGACCGCATCATAAGCCTGGCGTTCTTCGTTCAGGACATTGACCGGAATGCCTGGAGGCCCTGCGGTCAGACGCCCGATTTCCGACAGCGCATTGATCAGCGCCAGAAGCCGCTTGCCATGCTCATCCTTGACGTATTGCGATGCACGCGGAACGCCCGGCAAAGCCGTTGGGTCTCCCGAAATCGCCAGCGCGAAGAAGCCGTGGCCCTGCTTCACGAAATCTTCCATCGATTCCGCGGTGCCGACTTCCGCCACGACTTCCCTGCGCAGCATGCTCATCTCGCCCTCATTGCCGGTGAAGCCGGGCACAATCTGAATGTTGAGATGCAGCGCGTCGGCGAGAATCCTTGTATCGTTATAGGCCGCAGAGCCGACGCCGGACGCGGCAAATTTAATCGGTCCCCTGGCCTTCAGGAAATCATCGGTGTTCTTGAAAGCGGTATTCGACAACACCAGCGCGCGGGTGTCGTTCGCCGCCTTGCCGATCCAGCTGAATTTGTTGAGGTCGAACAACACGCCGTCGCGTTTCAGCAACTGATCGTAAATAAGACCGGTATTGAACATGCCGATGGTCAGCCCGTCCGGTCGCGATGCGTAGATCGTGTTGGCGCCCACGATATGGCCGGCACCCGGCACGTTGCGCACGACAAAGCGCGATCCGGCGAGATGCTTTTGCATGTATCTGGCAATCAGCCGGCCATAGGAGTCGTATCCGCCACCGGGACCGGTCGCGACGATGTAGGTGACGGTCTTGCCGCGGAAATAGCCTGAATCGGCCGCGTTCGCCGGCGCATGGAGAAACAACGCGGCCCCCAGCGCCGCCGTCACGATTCGCTTCAGCATTTCCCGTTCCTCCTCGGGTTGCCGGCAGGCTTAGTAGCCCTCGGCCTCCTCAATCTGCTCGCACCAATCAAACCCCATCGCCTTCACGATGCGGCTGTTGATGACGATTATGCGGGCCTCGTTGTCGGGGTCGGCATTGAAGTGCTTATGCATGCAATAGGGCGGAATATAGACGAAATCACCTTGCTGCCAGTCGAAGCGTTTCGGTTCTTCGTCCCAGGTGAATTCCATTTCATGATTGCAATCGAAGCGCACATCCCAATGCAAATCGTAGCCGCGTCCTTCGATCACGTAGAAGATTTCTTCCGACAGATGCCGGTGCTTGCCGCTGGCTTTTCCGGGCGGAAGAAACTGCTGATACATGTCGATGCAGGTTTCCTTGGTGTTCATCCGCTCATTGATGATGTGCTTGATCAGGCCCTGCGGTGAACGTTCCAGCGGCATCTGGTTGGCTTTCACGACATTCAGCCGGCCCTTGTATTCATCCCGGAACTGTTCGGAAGCTTTCAGCGCCTGGGCGTAGAAGTCGGCGGTTCCGGCCTCGCCATGGGAACGGGCACGTTCGCGCGGATCAATCGATTTCGACATTTTGAAACTGCTCTCTTAAAGATCTTGCGGCGGCAGGTAATCGCGCTGGGCCTGGCTTTCGGGCTCCTTCGGCGGCCACGCGGCGATCTTCTGGAAAATCAGGTGCATGAAGAGAAACAGCGGCTTGGCCTTGCAGACCAGGACGATCGCCTCTTCTTCCGGATCATCATTCAGGTGCTGATGGACGCAGGCATTCTCGACGATCATGGCGTCGCCGGCTTCCCATTCGATGCTGCGGCCATCATGCACATCGTGGCCCTTGCCTTTCAGGATATAGAACACGGCGCTGTTCATGTGGCCGTGGCGCTGGCCGTAGCCGCCCGGCGCGAAGCAATCGATGTGACATTCGATCGATTGCGCGACCTTGGCCGAACCCGGATTGATGACCTTCTTGCCGAAATTCTGCGGGCCGCCTTTCCACTTCAGGTCCTTCGAATGGTAAACCCGGGGCTGCGTGAACAGCTCATGCACCAGTTCGCCATAGGTACCTTCGAGGGCGCGCACGAAAGTGCGCTTTTTGGTCCAGCGCTCCCAGACCACGGTTTCTTCCGTCCCGCTGTTATGGCCGGGACCGGGTCCTTCCTTCACAGCCGCAGAATCGCCTTTAGCCAATGCCAACCTCCTGAAAATGCCTTGTGCTTGGCCGGATTTGGCCGGCCGAAAGCTAAGATCAGCCGTCCCATGGCGGGCTTGCGAATGTCAAGTCCGCCGGGGTTAAACCCCAATCAGCGTTTGAGCGCTTCTTCGACCGCGTTCCGCGCCTGTTCGGTGGCCCGGATTTCGGCCAGACGGCGGGCCGTATCTTCGATTAACTTATCGTTAAGCGGCGACTGCCGGACGTGCTCCATGAGGAGTTTGGTTGCGCGCTGCGCGTCGCGCTTGCCGGTCAGCAGCTCGGCCACGATCTTCCCCGCGACATCGCCGAGGTCTTCCAGTGAGGCAACCATCTGAACCAGGCCCAGACGGTGGGCCTCCGTAGCGTCGAAAGTCTCGGCACTGAGGAAATAACGCTGGCAGGCACGGCCGCCCATGGCAGCGATGACATAGGGCGAAATGATTGCGGGAATGATGCCGAGCCGCACTTCAGAAAAGCGGAATCTGGCGACTTCCGAGGCGAGCGCGATGTCGCAGCAGGCGACGAGTCCCACTCCCAATCCGATCGCTGCGCCGGGAACCACGGCGAGAGTCGGCACCGGCATCGTATGCAGCCGGTGGAGCATTTTGGCGAATTTCAGCGCATCGGCGTAGTTCTCGTCATAGGGCGCGGCCATTGTCGCGGGCAGCGACTTGAGGTCGAGACCGGCGCAGAAGCTGCGCCCAGCGCCGAGCAAAACCAGCACGCGCAGTTTGGAGTCATTCGCCAGCCAATCCAGAGCTTCGAACATCGACGTCGCCAGCGGCGGATCGAACGAGTTGGCACGTTTGGGCCGGTTGATCGTGATGCGCGCGATCCCGGCGGTGTCCATGGCGACATCCAGCGGCTCGTTCATTGGGCGCTACTCCCTATGTCGTTGCTCACAGGCCCAGCACCCGCTCCGCATTGCCGGCATAGAATTTTTCGAGAAAGGCCGGCGGCAGATCGAGGCTGTCCCATTCCTGGAACAGCCGGTCATATGGAATGCTGGGATAATCGCTGCCGAACATCACTTTGTCCTGCAGGCGCCCGCGCATATCGCGCACCAACGCGGGCGGCAGATATTTCGGCGCCCAGCCGGACATTTCCCAATACACATTGCCTTTGTGCAGCGCGACGGCGGTGGTTTCCTCGATCCACGGATAACCCGGATGGGCCATGATGATCGTCAACTGCGGAAAATCCGCCGCCAGCGCATCGATGGATGACGGATGGGCATGCCGGGTTTTCGCACCCATGCCGCCCGGGGTCCCCGCTCCCATCCCGGTCATTCCGACATCAATCATCACCGGGACGCGCATCGCCGCGATCTCTTCGAACAGCGGGTAGTAGCGCGCGTCGTCGACGCTGAAATGCTGCATGACCGGATGGAAGTGAAAGCCCATCATTTTGAGATCGCGAATGGCGTGTCGCGCTTCCTCAATTGCGGCCACGCCTTTGGCCGGTTCGACCGCAGCCCAGGCCTGAATCACGCAAGTGTGCCGGTCGCGAAAACCGGCGACGTAATCATTGCTGCAAGGCAGGGTTCCGATGGTCGTCGAAAGATCGAGCGCGACAAGACAGGTTTCCACACCGGCGGATTCAAACTCGGCGATGACGGCGGCTTCGGGTTTTGGCTTCCACTCCCGCTTCCAATAGCGGGCGAGCGGCTCGACATAAGGTCCCTGGCAGGCAATCCATTCCTGCGTACCCGGATAGGCGTGAAGATCGATCTTACGCACCCGCCACCGCTTTCGGCCGGGCGAGAGATTGGGTCACTGCCATCTCCGACAGGCGCTTTTTCGACACCTTGCCGAAATTCGACAGCGGAAACTCGTCGACGATCAACAACCGCTCCGGCAGCTTGATCCGCGCCATCTCCTTGCTTTCGAGAAACGCGATCAGTTCGTCGAACGACAGTGTGCGATCACGATGCAATATCAGACAGGCGCACATGCGTTCGCCAAGCTGCGGATCAGGTACGGGCACGCAGGCGACGTTCTGCACCGCGGGATGGGCGAGGATGAGATTCTCGATTTCCTCGGCGCTGATCTTTTCACCGCCGCGGTTGATCAGGTCTTTCTTGCGGCCTTCGACCATGTAATTGCCGGACGGATGCTGGCGCATCAGATCGCCCGAACGATAAAAACCATCTTTGGTGAATGCCCGGCGATTGTGTTCATCCGCCGCGTAATAGCCGCGCAAAGTGTAAGGCCCGCGGCAGCAGAATTCGCCGGTTTCGCCGAACGGAACGATATTGTCGTCATCATCGAGCAGCATGATCTCGTCATCCGGGCAAACCGGGCGGCCGACGGTTTCCCGCCGGACATCCATCGGATCGTCCAGCCGGACAAACATCAGCACGCCTTCCGCCATGCCAAAATTTTCCTGCACCGTTACCGACGGAATCAGCTGCTCGCATTTGATGCGGGTTTCCGGCTGCAGGCGTTGACCGCCGCTCTGGATGACGCGCAGCGATGACAGATCGAAGTTCGAAATCGCCGGGTCGGCGAGCCAGCGGATCAGGAGCGCCGGAACCACATGGATATGTGTGACGTGGTGCTTCTCGACCAGCCGGAAAATATTTTCGCCCGACAGATCGGTCGATAGGACAACCGTTGCGCCCCGGAAGATGAACCCCTGAAGTCCGGGACAGGCGAGCGGCAGGTTGTGCGAAATCGGCAACACATCCAAGAGCACACTGCCGTCTTCGATTCCGGTTACGGAACCGGCCATCTTCGAATTGTAAACATAGTCGTTGTGCGTGCGCGGTATCAGCTTGGGCACACCGGTGGTGCCGCCGGAAAGCAGAAACAGCGCCGGGTGTTCGGGGTTGATTGCTATGCGCGACAGTTCGCCGGGATCGCGTTTTGCCGGGCGCGCGGTCAATTCCTCCAGCGAAACAAATTCGCCCGGATCGCCGCCGAGAAAAATATTGTGCTTTAGTTGCGGCTGTTCGCGCGCAAGGCGGCGCGCGAGTGCGCGAAAATCGAAATCACGCGCGCGATCGGCTGCGACATAGCCGACAGCCCCGGACTGACGCAGAAATTGACTGATCTCGAGATGACGATGCGCCGGCAGTGCCATCACCGGAATGGCACCGATCTTCTGCAGGGCAAGATAGAGATAGACAAAGTGCAGCCGGTTCGGCAGTTGCAGTACCACCCGGTCCCTCGGGCGGAATCCGAGATCAAGCAGATTCAACGCGAGATTGGTCGCGTGCCGGTCCAATTCTTCATAGGTGATCGAAGAATCGCCATCGATCACCGCAACCCGTCGCGCATAGCGCGTGCACATTTCTTCCCACACCGAAGCAATTGTGCGGTCTTCCCAATAACCTCTGGCCCGGTAGCGGGCTGCGAACTCCGGCGGAAAAGGCGTTACGCCCGGAAACATCAGCCCTGCATCCATCACGTCGTGCTCGCGTAGCCGCCGTCGATCACCACGATCTCGCCATTGACGAATCGGTTGGACTGAATCAGCGACAGAATGACTTCGGCGACATCATCGAACGTGGCGCAGCGGCCCAGGGGTGTCGCTTTTGCGCGGCGCTCCATCAGGCGCTGGTAATTGTCGCCCAGCATGCGCTCCATCCATTCGCCCTCGATCCAGCCGGGCGCAACCGCATTGACGCGAATGTCGGGCGACAGAGCGCCGGCTAATTGCCTGGTCAGGGACACA
>JAGWSK010000351.1 GCA_028869355.1 Alphaproteobacteria bacterium
CGTGCATCAGCACTTCAACGACGATCCGGAAGAGGACGCGGTCCTGCTGGTGTTCAAGGCAAAGCCGCTGTTTCTCTTTATGCATCTGCTGTTTCAGAAGATGGTGCAATATCCGCCAACGACGCTGCTCGAGGGCCATGAGGACTGGCAGCCGCCGTCGGATTTGTGAATGAGCGGAGTGTATTGTGGCGGCGATTGAATCGACGGCGGGCGCGTTACCGGTAGCCGCAGCTCGCACGCGAAGCGCGCAGCTTCGGCTGATCCAGACACTTGCCTGCCTCGGCGCCGGAGCCCTGATCTGGCTCGCACCTTTGCCGGTCACGCCGCACATGCGTGCAGCGCTGGCGATCTCGGCGATGATGATCATCGCGTGGATGACCGAGGTCATGGAATACGCCTCCGCCGGTCTGGTCGGGCTGTTCCTGTTCTGGTTTTTTGGCATTGCGAAGCCGGACGTGATTTTCAGCGGCTTCGTGAACGACGCGTCCTGGTTTTATATCGGCGCGGTGTTTCTCGGCACCATGGCAACCAAAACCGGACTGCCGCTGCGCATCGCCGGATTTGTCGTCAACCGCGTGGGCCTGAGCTATTCGCGGCTGCTGCTGGGCCTGGTGGTCATCAGCTTCCTGCTCACCTTCATCGTGCCGTCCGGCGTCGCGCGTGTTGTCATTATGGCGCCGATCTGTATCGGGATCATCGATCTGTTCGGCGTCGACAAGAATTCGAATATCGGCCGCGGCATGTTCCTGCTGGTGACATATACCTGCGCGATCTTCGACAAGATGATCATCGCCGGAACGGGTGCGATCACCGCGCGCAACGTCATCGAGCGGATAGGCTCTGTCGAGATGACCTATTCGTGGTACCTGCTGGCCTTCTTGCCCTGTTCGCTCGCCACCATTCTGGTCGGATGGCGCCTGACCTTGTGGCTGTTTCCGCCGGAAGTGGCGGGGCTGGAGGGTCGAAAAAGCGAGGTACAGGCGCATTTCCGCAAAGCCGGCGCGTGGACGCCCGCGGCGACCAAAGCCTCGGTGCTGGTTCTCCTCGCGCTCGCGCTTTGGCTGACCGATTGGTGGCACGGCATTTCGGCGGCCAAAGTTGCGTTCGGCGTCGGCCTGATCGGATTGCTGCCCTTCGTCGATGTGCTGAATGCGGAGGATTTCCGCAAAGCCAATATGCTGCCCTATTTCTTCGTCGCTGCGGCGCTCGGCATGAGCGAAGTCCTGCGCGACACCGGCGCACTCAAACTTTTGACCGATACATTCCTCGGCGGGATGCAGCCATTATTGGCCAACCGGCTGGTTGCGGTGCCGGTGTTGTACTGGACGGCTTTCGTCTATCACTTCTTCACTGCGAGCGAGATCTCCATGCTCGCAACTTCGCTGCCGATCCTGATGCAGTTCGCCAAGACGCATGGCCTCGATGCGCTGTGGATCGGCATGGTGTGGACCTTCTCGGCGGGCGGCAAGCTGTTCGCCTATCAGTCGGCGCCGCTGATCGTGGGTTACGCCTATGGCTATTTCCGGCACACCGACATGCTGAAACTCGGCGCGTTGCTGACGCTGGTCGAATTCGTCGCGCTGCTCTTCTGCACCGGCATTTTCTGGCCCGCGCTCGGATTCTGAGCGTTTCGCTCCCTCGAATCAGGTCAGTTGCCGTTCCATGAATATGCTGGTGACCACGGATGTTCGCGGCAGGCAGGTGAATGATCCGAATGGGCCGCAGGGCTGAAATCCGGAGCGGCGGTAGAAGTGAATTGCCGCCGCCGAGCGCGCACCCGTTTCAAGCCGGACCAGCTTCAGGCCCGAACCCGCAGCTTCAGTGATCAGCAGGTCGAGAATTGCATCTGCGACACCGCGGCCGCGCCACTCACGCCGGACATACATGCGTTTGACTTCGGCGAATTCCGTGCCCAGCGCGATGCCGCCGCAGCCGATCGCGGCTTCACTGTGGCGCGCGACAAAAAACCGGATATCCGGCTGGAAGATCGCATCGAGCCGCAAACCGTGACACTGCTCCAGCGTGTAGAGCTGGCCCAATTCGTGATCGAGTTCCTCGATCAGCTGCCGCACTTCAGCGGTTGCCGACAAAGCCAATTCGACTTCAATCGTGCCCATCGCCACTGAGCCTACAGCAGCTCAACGGTCGCCCGACAGCCCGGGCTTTGCCGCGATTTGAGTTTGTGCTTCACCGTCCCAGCCGGTAGCCTCAGCATGATTGCGCAAGAGGTCCTTATGAGCGCCACCGACATCACCACAACCGTCACAGCTGCGCCCGCGAAAGCGGAGGGGCAGATTCCGTGGCGGGCGATTTTCTCGGTTGTCTGCGTGGTCGTGCCGGTGTCGCTTTGGTTTGCGCCGCTTCCCATTCCGCACCCGGCCCAGGGCGCGATGGCGATATCCAGCTTCATGATTCTCGCCTGGATGACCAACATCATGGAGTATGGCGCGGCGGGGCTGATCGGCTGCTTACTTTTCTGGGCTCTCGGAATCGCCAAAGTTGAGACCGCATTCTCGGGCTTTGCCAATGACACGCCGTGGTTTTTGTTTGGCGCCATCCTGATCGGGACGGCGGCTAGCAAAACGGGCGTGCCGCAGCGAATCGGCTCGTTTGTCGTCTCGCGGGTGGGAACGAGTTATTCGCGCCTGCTTCTCGGGCTGGTTGTGACCTCGTTCCTGCTGACGTTCTTCGTGCCGTCCGGAAATGCGCGGCTGGTGATCATGGCGGCCTTTGCCATCAGCATCATCGAGGTGTTCGGAGTAGGGAAGGGATCGAATATCGGCCGGGGCATGTTCCTGGTCCTGACTTACACGGCGGCAATTTTCGACAAGATGGTGATCGCGGGCGCAGGCGCGATAACGGCGGTGGGAAACATCACGCGCTTCGGCGGCGTCGATGTCTCCTATGCGGTGTGGTTCATCGCCTTCCTGCCCTGCGCCTTGCTCACCATTTTCGCCGCGTGGCGCTTCGCGATCTGGGCCTATCCGCCCGAGGTCGAAAGCGTGAACGCGAATATGGAAGAGATAAGGGCAAAGCTGCTTGGCAATCTGTCGTGGACGCCGATGGCGAAGAAGGCGACGCTGCTCAGCCTGCTGGCGATTGCGTTATGGATGACCGATTTCATCCATCACATTCCGCCGTCGGTGATTGCACTTGCGGTTGCGCTGATCGCGTTCCTGCCCTTCGTCAACATTCTCGACGTGGAGGACATGCAGCGAACCAATCTGATGCCGGTCTTTTTCGTCGCCGCGGCGCTGTGCATGAGCAACGTGGCGCAAGCCACCGGAGCGCTGAAGCTTCTGACCGACTTCTTCTTCGGCTCGATCACGCCGGTGCTTTCCAACAAACTGCTTGCCGTGCCGGCGCTTTACTGGGGCGGCTTCACCTATCACTTCGCCACGGCCAGCGAAATCTCGATGCTCGCGACCTCGCTTCCGGTGCTGATGCAATTCGCAAAGACGCATCATCTCGATCCGCTGTGGATCGGGATGATCTGGTCTTTCTCGGCTGGCGGCAAGCTGTTCGCTTACCAGTCGGCGCCGCTGGTTGTAGGCCATTCCTACGGCTATTTCCGCCACATCGACTTGATCAAAATCGGCGCAGTGCTGACCGTGATAGAATTCGTAGGCCTCGCGATCAGCGTCGCGATCTATTGGCCATTCCTGGGAATATAGCAGCGTCGCAATGGCCGAGCAGAATGAGCAAAGGCGCCTGAAGGGCAACCTTCAGGACGAAGTCGATGGCGCGGCCGTTTACGCCGCGCTTGCCGACGCCGAGAAAGACCCGAATCTTGCCAACATCTATCGCCGGCTGGCGGCGGTAGAGCGCGCGCATGCCGAGTTCTGGCAAAAACGCCTCGACCGCAGCACCGGGCGGAGCACGACGCTCTCACCGAGCCTTCGCGCGCGTGGATTGAGCTGGCTTGCGCGGCGCTTCGGTCCGGGCGTCATCCTGCCGACGATGGCCGCGACGGAAGCGCGTGGGATGTCCCAATATGACACGCAGCCCGATGCAGTCGCGGAAGGAATGCCCAAGGATGAGCGTGCCCACGCTCGGATCATCCACGCCGCCTCCTCGACACACAAGGGACTGACCGGACCGGCGCTGGCGCGGTTGGAGGGCCGGCATCGGGGCACGGCAGGTAATGCGTTACGCGCAGCCGTGCTCGGCGCCAATGACGGACTGGTATCGAATTTGAGTCTTGTCATGGGTATCGCCGGCGCCAATGCGAGCGGCCGGACCATTCTTCTCGCCGGACTGGCCGGCCTCATCGCCGGCGCGCTTTCAATGGCCATGGGCGAATGGCTTTCGGTCACCAGCTCGCGCGAACTCTACGAAAAGCAGATCGCGACCGAGGCGGCGGAATTGCAGCAGTCGCCGGAAGAAGAGCTCGAAGAGCTGGTGCTGATCTATCGCGCCAAAGGCCTTTCCGAAAGTGAGGCACGTGGTCTCGCCGGAAGGCTTCTCGGACAAAAGGAAATCGCGCTCGACACGCTCGTGCGCGAAGAGCTTGGGATTGATCCCAAGACATTGGGTGGATCGCCGTGGGCAGCCGCAGGGGCATCATTCTGCCTGTTCGCCGCCGGCGCGATTTTCCCGGTCGCGCCATTTTTGTTTCTGGATGGTCCGGCCGCCGTGGCGTGGGGATTTGCGCTGTCGGGCGTTGCGCTCATCGCAATCGGCGCGGGTACATCTTTGTTCACCGGCCGCAGCCTGCTGTTTTCCGCGATAAGGCAGCTCGCGATCGGCTATGCGGCAGCGCTCGTGACATATGGCCTCGGCCGGCTCGCCGGCACCGCGGTTGGGTAGAACGGAGATAGTGAATGACACGATTGCCCTATGTCGAGCCCGCGCAATTCTCGCCCGAGCAAAAAGAACTGTACGAATCCATAGTCGGCGGGCCGCGGGCGGGAAAACGCGGCTCGCTCGTCGATGACGCCGGCCACCTGACGGGACCGTTCAACGCCTTTCTCCGGCTTCCCGCTTTGGGAGAGCACTGGTCGCAAATCGGCGAGACGCTCCGTTTTCGTGCAAGCCTGCCGCGGCGGCTGTTCGAGCTCGCGGTGATCGTGCTTGCAGCCGGGTGGCGTTGCAGCCACGAATGGGCAGCACATTCCGGGCTGGCGCGCGATGCCGGCGTAAGCGACGATATCATCAACGCCGTACGTCAAGGTACCGCGCCGCAGCTCTCCGATGCCAAAGACAAAGCGGTCTACAATTTTGTCCGTGAGCTGGTAGATCGGCGCTCGGTCAATGACGCAGCCTACCAAGCCGCTTTGGAACAAATTGGTGAGGAGCAACTGACGGAGCTGGTCCACACGGTGGCGTATTATTCGGCGCTCGCAACCATGCTGAACGCGTTTGCCATCATACCCCCGAAGGGGATGGACAATCCCTGGTAAGGACGTCCTCAATTTCATCGCGCTGCATGTCGGCGGCCAGGCGACGCCGGGCGCGGTAAACCCGCATTTCTACGGCTTTGGCATTGGTGCCGAGAATGACAGCGGCCTCCTTGTGTGAAAGCCCCTGCAGCGTGGTCAGGATCAGTGGCTCCTTCAGGCGGCGGGGCAAATTCGCGATCGCCTGGTCCAGACGCCGCAGCGCCTGTTCTGATCCTGCCAATTCATCGGCGGCCGGCACATGTTGGTTGTTTGCTGCGTCAAACCCGAACAGCGCCAGTGCCGCGCGTCTGACGGCAAGGCGCCGGGCACGATCCCGGCATTTGTTCAACGCGATGCGCCGCAGCCACACCGGAAATGAGCGCTGCGGATCGAAGCGCGCCAACGCCTGCCAGGCCGATACGAATGTATCCTGCAGCACGTCATAGGCTTCATCAGAGTCGCCGGTATAGCGGCGTATGAAACGGTACAACCAGCTTTTGTGCCGTCGCATCAACGCGGCGAAGGCTTCCTCATCGCCTTGCGCTGCGGCAGATGTGAGTATGCAATCAGGTACGTCAGCCGGAGCGTTCACGGTTTCTGTGACGCCGTCGCGGTGAGCACCTCGCGCACTTTACGGTCGTAAACCATTTGTTGTTCGGGGGTCAGGGTATCTCGCACTTCCAGTACATAGAGCACCGTCGCGCGCTGCAATTGACCAAGCCCCTGTTCAACATGATTGGTGGCCTGCTGCGCCTCGCGGCCGAACGCCATA
>JAGWSK010000352.1 GCA_028869355.1 Alphaproteobacteria bacterium
CATTTCTGTTCACCCATTACGGCTATCAGAGCGTGTTCGCCTATATCGCGGCGTGTTGGGTGATCGTGGCGGCCGCGGTGACCGCAGGTCCGCTCACGCGCGGAAGGATGTTGTAGGCCCCCCTTCGTCGTAGCTGCGCGCGAGCCCCCCCTTCCGTCGCGCCGTGCACCTTTCGGCGCGCGCGACACCTTCCCCCGCAAGGGGGGAAGGTGAACGCGTTAGCAGTCGTGCTTCGTCAGCGGGGTGGGGGAGAAGGCGGATAGCCCGGCGGAGGGGGAGGATAGCCCGGCGGAGGTGGCGGGTAGGCTCCCGGAGGCGGCGGATAGCCACCGGCCGGAGGCGGCGGATAATATCCCGGCGGTGGAGGTGGCGGCGCCGCATAGGCGAAGCCAGGCACCTGATTGCCGCGCGAATACATGCACTGGGAGTAGGCAATATTGTAACGGCCCTGCAGACCCGCCTGGCCGCGTGCGGTTTCGTTGGCGCCGATCGCACCGCCGATGACGCCGCCGGTGACCGCGCCGGCAGTGGCCACGCGACCGCTGCCGGTTGCCGCGCCAAGCGCCAGACCCAGCACCGTTCCAACCGCGGTTGTGGCAACCGCATTGTTGTTCACGGCCTCTGCTCCACCCGCGACTTGCGCGGACGCATATTGACCGCATTCGAACTGGTCGCGTTGGAACACGTCGAATGGTTTGTTCGGCGACGGGAATACCTGCACCGTTGGCCCAAGCGGCCGTGTCGCACAGCCCGCGAGCATTACAATCGCGCTCGCTGCAGCCAGAAGTTTTGCACTGTTGCGCATCTTCGCTCCTCATTCGCAGCATGTGATCCGCCCAGGCACTGGCGGTTAGAATTCGAACTCGTCGCGCTTATTACAAGTTCAAGCTGAACCGGACATGAATTCGGGCACTTTGCGATTCCAGGGAAATCGCAAAGTGCCCTACATTTTTTTAACGGCGCGTTTTCTACGCTGAACCGGCAACCACTTCGGCGGCGGAAAACGCTTTGCCGCGTTTTACCCGTATGCCCGAGAGCGCCGGGCATTTCTCTGATTTCAATCAATTCCGGTGCAAATTATGCCGGCGGGCGCATGTAATCGCCCTTGCCGAGTTCAACTCCGTTGTGGCGCAGGATCGCGTAGGCGGTGGTGGTGTGGAAATAAAAATTCGGCAGCGCGAAATTGACCAGATAGTTCTCGCCCTTGAATGAGCGGGTTTCGGTGCCGAGCTTCAGCGTGATGTCGCGCTCTTCCGAGCCGTCGATCTGCGATGCTTTGAATTCCCGGACATAGTCCAGCGTCCGGCTGATGCGCGCCTGAAGCTGGTCGAAGGTGGTCTCGGTATCTTCGTATTTTGGCGGCTCCACCCCCGCGAGCCGGGCGACCGTGCCCTTGCCAAAGTCAGCCGCGATCTGCACCTGCCGCACCAGCGGGAACATATCCGGATAAAGCCGCGACTGAAGCAAAACGGCGGGATCGACTTTTTTTGCGGCTGCGTAATCGGCGCCCTTGCGCAGGCACGCCCCCAATGCCGGCAGCATCTGCTGAAACACCGGAACGGATGCGCGATACATCGAAATGGTCATGGATTTTTCCTCGAAAGACAGACGGCACTTTTTGGCCGTTCGACGGCGTGATGGCAAGGAGAAGCGAGGAAAGAGAAGCGAGAAGCGAGGAGCGAGAGACCTGAACGCCGCCAGGGGCCCCATGCGCGGCAAAGAAATTGCCGAAGGCAATTTCTGCGCATGGGAAGCGGCCGGTTAGTGTGTGAGGGATTTTTCGTTGAGCACGCGCACGACCAGCGCCTCGGTGGCAAAACCATCGGCCGGCAGACCGCGGGATTGCTGATACAGCCGGATGGCGTCGCGCGTCTTTGGCCCGAACAAGCCGTCCGTGCCGCCGGTCGAAAAGCCCAGGTCGGTCAGACCCTGCTGGAGCGCGATTGCGCTCGCCAGGTCCAGCGCCGGTTCGTCCACCGGCCAGCTTGCCTGGACGCGAGGTAATCCTTGCAGCCGGTCTGCCAGCAGACCGACAGCAAGCGCGTAGGAAACGGCGCTGTTATAGGTCAGCAGCGCATTGAAGTTGTCGAACACCATGAATGCCGGGCCGCGATGACCCGCGGGAAGAACAATGGCCGCCATTTGATCGCCGAATGGAAGCTCTTGCCCCGGGATCGCCTGTACGCCCATCTGCCGCCATTCCGATACCGGTTTCCGGATCGCAACATCGGCACTGGCATAGGGAAAATTGTCCGGCAGCTGCACTTCCTGACCCCAGGGTTCGCCTGCATGCCAGCCCGACTGCTGCAGGTAATTCGCGGTCGAGGCGAGGGCGTCGGCGACCGAATCCCACAAATCGATCGGGCCGTTTTCGTGTTCTTTGACGGCGTATTTCAGGAATGTCGTCGGAATGAATTGTGTCTGGCCGAATGCGCCGGCCCACGAACTGGACATGGTCGCCGGATCGATATCCTGCTGCTGGGCCATTCGCAGCGCGGCAAGTAATTCGCGCCGGCCATATTCGGCGCGCGGTCCGGCAAATGCGAGATTGGCCAACGCTTCCACCATGTTGAACGAACCCAGGCTGCGGCCGTAATTGGTTTCGATTCCCCAAACCGCAGTCAGGATCTGCGGCGGAATGCCATACTGCGCGTCCAGCCGGCGAAGCAGCCTGCCATCGTCCTCCATCAGGTCGCGGCCGCGCTCGATACGCTGTGGCGTGATCACGCCTTCCAGATATTCCCAGATGGGCCGCACGAATTCCGGCTGTTGCTCGTTCAACTCCTGGATTCGCGGATTGAAGCTGATGCCGGAGGTGGCGCGGTCATAGACTTTCGGGCTGATACCCGCGGCAATTGCGGTCGCGCGAAATTCGTGGACGAAATTCTCGAAGTTCGCCTGTTCAGCGATGGTATCGGGCGCAAGGGCTGGTTGTATGCCGGCGGCGACAAGCGGACCCGCGGCAACCGTCCCTGCCAGTAATGCAGTCAGAGCCAGGACGGGGCGAAGTCTATTCAACGGTCATCTTCCCTAAAATGGGCGCGCGCCCTGTCCGGTGACCGGGTGCCCGGCGAGGAGCGTCACCAGATGGGCTGCCATCAGGAGTACAACGACGATAGCAGCCATCTGGATCACATGATAATTGACCATTCGAACTTTCAGCGGTTCCGCCGGCTGGCGCGCCCGCCAATTGGCAAAGCCGAACAGGCCAAGCCCAAGGCAGGTAACCGCGAGCGTCGCAGCAAGCCCCAATTGAAATCCTCCCGCGGAACCTAAGCCGAGCCCGGTTGACATGCCAGGATGCCGTGCATAGGTTCCGGCGCCTTTTGACAGATTTCACTCCACAAGGACAATCGGAGAGCGGAATGAAAGTGCGCAATTCATTGCGCTCATTGAAGAGCCGGGACAAGAACTGCCGCATCATCCGGCGCAAAGGGCGCGTTTACGTGATCAACAAGAAAAACCCCCGCTTCAAGGCGCGCCAGGGCTGAACCAGCACCGGTAGCCTATCGATTCCGCCGCCAATTGCGGCTAGCATGACGCCATGCGCCAACTGGTTCTGAGCTTTGTGCTCACGCTCCCGCTCGCCTCCGGCGCGTGGGGTCAAATCCCATTCTCGCCGCATGACCTGCCGGGCGCGCCCGATGCGACCGGTCCGCATCAGGGTGTGCCGGATCAGGTGCCCGACTTGCAGCTTCTGCCGCCGCGCGGTCCCGACACCGGCGCCGGCCCGGCGACACCGGCACCGCAGGCGCCACAGGCGGCCACGCCGCAGAGACCGGTGCCGAAACCGCCCGAGACTGAAGACCAGCTCCTGGCGAAGCTGGCGAAGGCGGCCGACCGGCGCGGAGCGCGCCCCATCGAACGCGAACTGGAAGCGCGCTGGGCCCATTCCGGCAGTCCGAGCGCCGATTTGCTGCTCAAACGTACCGATCAGGCCATGGAGGCGATGGATTTCGATACGGCGCGCCAGATCGCGCAAAAGCTGACGGATATCGCGCCCAATTTTGCCGAAGCCTGGCACCGCCGGGCCACGCTCGCCGCCCATAAGGAAGACTATGAGGACGCCATCAGCTCGCTGCGGCACACGCTTGCACTTCAGCCGAAGAATTTTGAAGCGCTTGCCGAGCTTGGCGAAATTCTCGACGAATACAATGACAAGCCGCATGCACTCGAAGCATACCGGCAGGCCAAGGCGCTCGATCCCTTCATCGACGGCGTGGATGACCGCATTCGCGAATTGAGCAAAGCGGTGGAGGGCCAGGGAATCTGAGGAATGCGCCGGACCGCAATTTTGCTTGGGCTGGCGTCCCTCGGCCTGGTGGCAAACGCAGTTCCACTGAACGCCGCGCCGACATTGGTCGGCATCTGGTTCAGTCCATTTCAGCCGGATGAAGATGGCGTGATGTCGCTGATCGAATTCCGCGCCGACGGCACATTCCGCGAGGAATTCCGCAAATGCAACGGCGGCGATTATGTCGGTTACCAGACCGAAAGCGGGACGTGGTCGGTCGCCGGCGATGTCGAGCATCTCATATCGGACAGGATCAATGGCGATCCGGCAAGTTCGGCGTCTGATTACAAAATCATCCTGCTTACGGACAGTGAGCGGCGCATCCGGCTTGAGCCGCAGGGCTATGTCTTTATTGCGCACCGGGTGCAGAAGTTCGAATTTCCCGATTGCGCGTCCGGAATTTGAATTGAAACTCTTCCTCATCATTCCGGTCACTGTAGCCGCCGCGATGAATGCGGCCGCCGCGCCGGCGCAGGACTTCAGCTTTGTCGGCAACTGGTATGGCGTCGGCGAGCCCGACGATCCCGGCATCTCCTACATCGATTCCTACAGTCCGGACGGCACGTTTCACTCGGAATTCCGCAAGTGCCAGGGCACGCAGGTCGTCTGGCATCAGACAGAGACCGGCAAATGGTCGGTGACGAACGGGGTTCTGCGGATGATTTCCGATACGATTGACGGCAAGCCTGACCGCTTCGACAATTCCTACCGGCTGGAATCCACCGGGCCGGACGAATTCCGCGCGCGGCTGATGCAGCCTGACTTCCTGTTTGTCGAAAAGCGGATCCCGAAATTTGAATTCCCGCCGTGCTATATCGGGTCCTAGAGCAGGTTTGGAAATTTAAATTTCACGCGGAGCCGCGGAGAACGCGGAGCTCTCCAGTGTGCGACGGCAAAAGATTATCGTCTGCAGAGCAGGTCCCCGGTATCTCTGCGACCTCCGCGGCTCCGCGTGAGAACTTCCTTTTAGCGGCGGGTGACGAAAGCGACGCGGATCATATTGGTGGCGCCCGGAGTTCCGAGCGGCAAACCCGCGGTAATGACAATCCGATCGCCGCTTTTGGCGAAGCCGTGCAAAAAAGCGATGTCGCAGGCGCGTGACGCAACGTCATCAAGGTCACGCGCGTCTTCGGTCTCGACGCAATGCAATCCCCAGGCAATCGACAGGCGGCGGGCCATTGCCCGAATCGGCGTGAGCGCGAGTATCGGGATATAGGGACGCTCGCGCGACGCGCGCAATCCGGTCGAGCCTGATTTGGTCCAGCAGACGATGGCCGACGCCCGGATGGTATTCGTCACGTCTCTGACCGCGGCGAGGATCGCGTCCGGCATGGTGGACTCCGGCGCCTGACGCTGGGCAGCGATGATCCCGCGATACAGCGAATCGCCTTCGACCGACTGTGCGATCCGGTCCATCATGGCAACCGCCTCGGCGGGAAACGCTCCGGCCGCGGTTTCAGCCGACAGCATCACGGCATCGGCGCCTTCGAACACGGCGCCCGCGACATCGGAGACTTCGGCCCGCGTCGGCGCCGCACTCGTGATCATCGATTCCAGCATCTGGGTTGCGACCACGACCGGTTTGCCCGCGCGCCGCGCCGCGCGCACAATCTGCTTCTGGCGTCCGGGCACGGCTTCCAGTGGCAGTTCAACACCAAGGTCACCGCGCGCCACCATGACCGCATCCGACAATTCGAGAATTTCATCGAGCGATTGAAACGCTGCTGGCTTCTCGATCTTGGTCAGGATGCCCGCGCGTCCGGCAGCGGCCTTGCGCAATTCCGCCACGTCGTCGGGCCTTTGGACAAAGGATAGCGCGAGCCAGTCGATATCCAGCTGAAGCGCATAATCGAGATCGCTGCGGTCCTTGGCCGTGAGAGCGGGAATCGGCAGCACCGTGTCGGGAAGATTGACCCCTTTGTTGTTCTTCACCACGCCGCCCTGGATGATCGTCGCTTCGATTCTTGAGTCGCTGACAGACTCGGCGGCCAGGCGCACTTTGCCGTCGTCGATCAGAAGATTCGCGCCCGGCTTGAGTGCGGCGAAAATCTCCGCATGTGGAATCGGAAGCACCGCTGGATCGTCACTGGTGTCGCTGCGCGCCAATGTCACTGTCTGGCCGGTTTGGAGGCGTTGTTCGCCTCCGGCCAATTTGCCCAATCGCAATTTTGGACCTTGCAGATCCACCAGAATCCCGATCGGCCGGCCGACATCCGCTTCGACCGCGCGAACAATATCGACCAGCGCGGCCAGCGACGGATGGTCGGTGTGACTCATGTTGATCCGGAACACATCCGCGCCGGCGATGAAAAGGGTGCGAATCTGCTCACGGCTTTTGCTCGCCGGACCGAGCGTGGCGACGATTTTGGTTTTTCGGGTGCGGCGAATCATTTGGCGGCCAGGAATCACTTTGCCCGTCGATTTCTTTTTGCGAATGTCCCGGAGGGTACCGGGCGGCGGATCGGAAGCGGGTTACACACTAGCGGTGGGGCAAAAAAGTGTCGGGCTGCCGCCGCGATGTCAATGCACAACCGGATTCCCGGGACCAAAGAGGAAATGCGCGGCAAATTGAATTGGCTCGCATTCCCGTTTTATTTGTGTGACGGACAAAGTTCCCCCCTAGTGTCGTGGTTTCGAAATTCGCATAGCTGCCGATATAAGGCACATAGCGAATTTCGAAACCGAAACGACACTAGAATCAGTAATTTGCCGGTGTCCTTTCGATTCTGAAATTCGCCCCGATGCCGATATAGAGATCAAGCGAATTTCAGAATCGGGACACGGGGGAGTTGGCACTGCCGGCGCCGAAACCATTCGAGATTCACAATTCCGCCGGGCGCGGCGAAATGCTGTTCCTGTGCGACCATGCTTCAAGCGCGATCCCCGCGGAGCTTGCCCAGCTTGGGCTCCCCGCGGACGAACTGAACACACATATCGCCCGTGACATCGGTGCGGCGGAGTTGGCGCGATGGCTGGCCGGCGAATTTGATTGCATGGCCATTCTCGGGCTTTGGTCGCGGCTGGTCGTCGATCTCAATCGGGGCGAAGACGATCCGACAATCGTCGCAAAACTTTCCGACCGCCGCATCATTCCGGGCAATGCATCGCTTGACGCAGGCGGAGTACGCGCCCGAATTGAAAACTATCACACGCCCTACCACCGGTGCATTGCCGCCGCGATCGACGCGGCGCTTGAACGCGGCACGGTGCCGGTGCTGGTTTCAATTCACAGTTTCACCCCGTTATGGCGGGGCCAGCGGCGCCCGTGGCATTTCGGTGTGCTGTGGGACCGCGACGGCCGTCTTGCGCAACCACTGCTGGCGGAATTGCGGAAAATCAAGGACGTTGTTGCCGGGGATAACGAGCCCTATTCCGGCAGTCTTGAGAACGACTGCCTCTATCGGCACGGGACGATGCGTGGAATCCCGCATGTGCTGATCGAGGTTCGACAGGATCTGATCATCGAAGAGCAGGACCGCACGCGGTGGTGGCGATTGCTCGCCCACGCCCTGCGCGGTGCTTTGCAAGCCATGGGCCCGCCCACCATATTGTTGAAACGAGGAATTTCTGGAGGAAACACCATGGACGAAAAGACCCGTACCGAACTCGAAGCGGCGGCATTTCGCCGGCTGGTCGCGCATTTGCGCAAGCGCACCGATGTGCAGAACATCGACATGATGAATCTTGCCGGGTTCTGCCGTAATTGCCTGGGCGACTGGTACCGTGAAGCCGCGGCGGAAAAGGGCATCACCCTGGAAAAGGATCAGGCGCGCGAAATCGTTTACGGTATGCCGCCCGCGGAATGGAAAAAGCGGTACCAGAAGGAAGCCTCGGCGGAGCAGCAGGCCGAATTCGCAAAGTCGAGTCAGGCGAAAACCCACAGCTAAAAAACGCCGCGCGCCTTCCCCGCCAACGGCTCTCGGTTTTAATAACTCAGTATCAGCACAGAGGGGCGGCCATGGCTAAAAACGGTTTCGCGGCGGGGCAATTGAAATCGCTGATCGAACGCGTCGAGCGGCTGGAAGAGGAAAAGGGCGCGCTCAGTGCCGACATCCGCGAGGTCTATTCCGAAGCCAAAGGCCATGGCTTCGATACCAAGATCATGCGCCAGGTCATCCGCCTGCGGCGGCTTGAGACGGCCGAACGGCAGGAGCAGG
>JAGWSK010000353.1 GCA_028869355.1 Alphaproteobacteria bacterium
GGCAGCGCTGCGAACCCGGCAAAGCGGTCCGGATGTGCGGCCACCGCGCGTGCAAGAACGTCATTTGCCTCAAGCGCAAGGATTCTTGCCTGCGCCGGCTCGAGCGATTCCGGACCCGGCGGCGTGTGCGAGATGACCTGGACGTCGATGCCCGCCGCATCCATGTCCGCCAATCTGGTTTCGCCCAGGTCCTCCAGTCTTTCCTCGATGGCTCGCCAGTGCGCCTGGCCCCTGAACAGGGCAAACCGGTCGGTCGCCTGCCGGACCGCAGGACACGTGAATGCTTCTTCGATCGCTATGACTCTCATGCGTACGTCCTTCAAACGACCAGATCAAATCGCCTCCCCCTGGCGGGGAGGCGAGCACTTTGCACTTCGCAAAGTGCTGGTGGGGGGATTATTTCGGCGTCACCCCCACCCGAAAAATGCTTCGCATTTTTCGTTTCCGGCCTGCACGTCGACTTTACCGCCGTGCGACGGCCTCCAACCCGCGCAAGGTGGAGGTAGAATTGGTGATCCGACCCGACTTCATCTCGCTCTACAAAATACGTCAAGTTGGCAGCCGTGCCCCCGCCGGCTACCGTCCAAATTTCTGAGAGGTACCGCTCAAGAATCCGGGGTGTCGGCGCGGGGGACCGAGTAGCCGGGAAGGAACATCAGCGAGTTCGGGCTGTCGGCGCAGATCGCCTCGTTCAGCGGCCCTCCTCCGGATCAGTCAGAACCCACGGCTATATGCATGGACTGTTTATATCGTTATGGATATAACACCCGATGAAACCCGTTTCGTTCCTTGGCGACTCGCTCGACGTAATCCGCTCGTTCCCGGTCAGCGTACGCAGGACAGTCGGGTACCAAATTGAACGGGTCCAGCGTGGCCTCGATCCGGACGATTGGAAGCCGATGAAAACCATCGGTCCCGGCGTCCGGGAAATAAGAGTTCGCGAGACGAGCGGCGCGTTTCGCGTGATTTGGAGGCTCGGGCAATGAGAGAGCGACGGTTCAGGAACGTTTGGGACGCAATCGAAACTTCGCCGGAGGAAGCCGCGAATATGAAGGCGCGCTCTGATGTGCTCATCGCCATTCGACAAACCATTGACGATTGGAACGTCACTCAGTCCGCTGCCGCCAGGCGATTGGGCATCACTCAACCGCGTTTGAACGATCTGATGCGCGGCCGGGTCAACAAGTTTAGTTTGGACGCCTTGACGAACCTGGCAGCTCGCGCGGGACTGTCAGTCCGTGTAAGGGTTGTTCGGTCTGCTGCTTGACGGATACAGGCTCCGGCCTCTCACGTCCGTCACCAGCCACGCGAAGACGCTCGCTTCGCTCGCTGTCCCCGCCCCGAAATCGCTGCGCGATTTCGACCCGCCCCCAAGGGGCGGGTAAATACGAACTGCAATCCCGGGCGCGACGCCCTCGACCCTCAGGGGGAGAGGAAAGGTTGGGGTTCGATCCCACTTCATCCTGCCACAATATTGAGAAGCGCCTCAAAAATCCGGGGTGCCGGCGCGGGGGACGGAGTAGCCGGGAAGGAACATCAGCGAGTTTGGGCTGTCGGCGCAGATCGCTTCGTTCAGCGGCCCCTCTTCCGGAGTCGCCAGCGCCGCCAGTTGCACGCCCGCCTGCTTCGCCCGCTGCGCCACCAGTTCGAATTTGCGATAGCGCATCATCGCGTTCCATGGCGTGGTGAACGCGCCCGGATCCTCGACATGGACATCCAACTGCAATTCCTTGCCGCCATCCACCAGATGGAAGCGCTCGATCACGTGCAGTTGCGTGGTGTGCGGCGTCCTGAATCCATCGACGTAAGTTTTGTCGTTGAAACCGATCGTATCGATGACCAGCGTGTCGCCCTCATAATGGCCGACGGAATCGCCTTCCCATGATCGCTTCGGATCCGGCTCATGCCGGTCCGTCAGATAGACATGCCGGACCTCGTTGAAGCTTTCGTTGATCAGCATCACTTCCTTCGGCGCCTGCACGATGAACATCGGCCGCGTCATCGGCGACAGCACAAAGGCGAGCGCGCCGAGCGGCCGGCAGGTCGCGAGCTGCGAGACAAAAGGCCGCCCGGAGAGCGTCCCGGCATTTACTTTGCGCAAAGAATCCGCCGCCCAGGGCTGGAGAATTGGATTGTTGGCATCGGCAAAGGGAGGCGTTGGCTGCTTGCCCGTCGCGCGGAAATCGTCGTTCGAAACCCGCGGATGCGCCTTGTCCTGCATCACCGGCCCCGCGCCATTCACCGGCGGCATCCATTCGCGCGAATAAGAATACCAGGAACTGCTCGGGGCCGGCGCGAAATTGGGAATCGCCGGCGCGGAACTCGCATACAGCGTGGCGGCAAGTGCAACGAGCGGAAGTTTCGGCATGCGGCAGGTCCCATGGTCCCATGGCCACTCTACAACCATTTCATCAGTCGACGATCACTACGGGCCGCAATCCTGCCCCTGCCCATTTTGGCGCTTGACCTGGTGCACGGATAGGCGTAGTCCTATAGATATAAGTCAATTCCGCGTCCGGCGCGTTTCAGAGCATCACAACAGGCCGGGTTCGCCCCCGGCGGTGCGTGACGTGATGCGTTTCCGGATGGGTTGCGCAAGGACGGTAATGTTTACACCTGCCTGTACACTTGTGCAGTTGTGCAATTGCGATTCCTTAGCGCGCCTGTCGCCGCTCGCTGGTCTTTTCTCGCTCCCGTTGATGTAGCAGTTGGTAGCGGTCTGTAGCGGTTGTGGTAGCGGTTTGTTTTCAAAATCACCCAATGAATTCAGACTTGTAGCGGTGTAGCGGTTAAAACGCGGTTTTTTCGCGTAGCGGCAACCGCACCCGACAGCACAAAATGTGGTGTCAGCCGCCCGCACCCCACGCTTCACGAGGAGAAGGTGAGTACATTGGTCCACATCATCAAACCACTTCCAACGCACCGGAACCGAAATGCTCATCCTCAACAATGACGACGTGGCACAGCTTCTCACCATGGCCGACTGCATCCGCGTGCAGGAAGACGCGTTCAGGAAAATTCCCACCGGCGGCGCCATCCACCGGCCGCGCATCGACATCTACATGCCGTGCGAACGCGACGACGGCTATTACCGCTGGAGCACCATGGAAGGCGCGAATGACGGCTATCTCGCCATTCGCATGAAATCCGACATCATGACCTGGCCGCGCGACGAGCACGGCAACTGGACGGAAGAGAAATACTGCATCAGCCCGGGCACCTATTGCGGCATCATCTATCTCTTGTCGTGCCGCAACGGCGAACCGCTCGCCTTCATCCATGACGGCGTGCTGCAGCATATGCGGGTCGGCGGCGGCGCGGCGATCGGCGTCAAATATCTGTCGCGTCCGGACTCACATGTCGTCGGCATGATCGGATCGGGCGGCATGGCGCGCACATTTCTCGAAGCCTTCACCTGCGTGCGCGACATCAAACTGTGCAAGGTGTACAGCCCGAACGCAGAGCGCCGTGAAGCCTATGCGGCCGAGATGCGCAAAACGCTCGGCATCGACGTGCAGCCGGTCGATTCGGCGCGCGAGGCAGTCCGGGGCGTCGACATCCTGTCCACCTGCACCGATTCCATGCGGCCCGTCTATGACGCCGACTGGCTCGAAAAAGGCATGCATGTCACCAATCTCGGCCGGCGCGAACAACCCGATGCCGCGGCGGATAGGTTCGACGTTGTCGTGCGTCAGGGCACGGCCGGATTGCAGATGCGCCAGACCGAGCGCTTTCAGGCCGAGCGCGGATTGTCGCCGGCCGCCTATCTCGGCGGCACGGAGGAAGAAATGAAACGCGTTCCGGCGAAAAATACCCAGCCGGGATTTGGCGGCGACACGCCCGAATTCAATGATCGCGGCCGCGGCGGCGACAAACCGGAATTCGCCGATCTCGTCACCGGGAAATGCAAGGGCCGCACGTCAC
>JAGWSK010000354.1 GCA_028869355.1 Alphaproteobacteria bacterium
CAGTCATTGATACCGGCCCAAAGGGTGCCCTGTTTGCCAACGCGATCAGCGAGATCGTACCGGCGCTGGATACGCCGACACTGGTGGAATTGTCGCAACGGACGCCACCGGCGCCTGATCTCACCATCCGGCTGCTGGCCGATCGCGAGCCGCCCACCTCGGGTGAGGTTCTGTTCGCAATGGACCGCTATCTGGCCGGCCGTGGTGACCGCAATATCCGCAGCGTCCGCGATCTGCTGGACCATTCGACTTTTTACGGCCATCCACCGATCGATGGAGTAACGCTGCCGCCAAAGACGCGGTTAGAAACGATGCTCAAGGATGCCAAAGGCCCGGATATCAGCCGCTGGCACGAAACCCGCACCGTGCTGCAGATGCTGGTCAACAAAGTCATGGCCGACAACCGGCTCGATGCGCTGGTGTATCCGACCAAAACCATACCGGCCCCGCGGCTTGCCGCTCCCGTAGAGCCGGCGGTGGTCGATGGTCATGAGTTTCGGGCGCCGCTGACGCCGCGGCTGTCGCCGAATGCGGGGCTGCCGGCCATCGTTGTACCCGCAGGTTTCACCAGCGAAGTTTATGACCGGATTCCGGTGCGCGAAAACGGGCGCGTCGCTGCAGGTGAACTTGACGCGCGGAAAGCAGTGCAATTGCCGGTCGCCATCGAATTTCTCGGACGCGCCTATTCGGAAGCAGTGCTGATCCGCATTGCCGCCGCCTATGAGCAGGCGACGCATCACCGCCGGCCGCCCGCCGATTTTCCCGCGCTGCCAGGTGAGCCGTAACATGGAGCCGGATTGTCCATATATTTCCAACGATTGCATCGTGTTCGAAAGATAGAAAAAAGCCAGCGCTATGCTGAGAACACATGCGTGTTATCGCCCCGGCATTCAGTCTTGATGGTTATTGCAAAAATGGTATATTCCCATGGGATGGACAGTATCGCTTTTGAGCGAGCAGGTCGCGGCGGAGCTGTCCGCGTTGCCCGCAGACATTCGCGCCCGTTTCAGCAGAATCGTCGGTCTCATTGAAGCTCACGGACTTGAGCGCGTGCGAGAGCCACATGTCAAACATCTTCGAGGCCGGATTTGGGAGATGCGGATGTCAGGGCGGGACGGAATTGCCCGCGCGCTCTATGTGACGGCTGCCGGCAAAAGGATTGTGGTTGTCCACGTGTTCGAGAAGAAGACACAGAAAACCCCACGCCGTGAAATCGAGATCGCAGAGCAACGGTCGAAGGAGATTACATGAGGGAGATTCGTGCTTCCGATCTACACAGGAAATGGATGAAGAATGATCCCGAATATGCCAGGGAATATAACGCGCTGGACGAAGAGTACAATTTGGCATCCGCGATGATTGCGGCGCGCAGTCGGGCAGGCTTGACCCAAGAGCAGCTCGCGATGCGCATGAAGACTACTCAGGCGGTTGTCGCGCGTCTCGAGAGCGGCCGGGTCAAACCCTCCACGCGCACGCTTGAGAGGTTTGCCAAGGCAACAGGGATGCGGATCCGGATTAGTTTTGAACCGATCAAGCCCCGTCGCTCTGCTGCCTGAGAGTGCATGATGTTCCAAATTTTGGGAAAGAAGCAGCGCGAACCCTAACATGGGACAGGATCGTCCATATATTTCCACCGATTGCATCGTGTTCGACGAGTCGGACCGCGTCCTTCTGATAAGGCGCAAAAATGACCCGTTCCGGGGACAACATGCATTTCCCGGCGGCTTCATCGAAATAGGTGAAACGGCGGAAGATTCGGCGCGCCGCGAATTGAAAGAGGAAACCGGGATCGAGGCGGGTGAATTGCGGCTGCTCGGAGTTTATTCCGATCCCGGTCGCGATCCGCGGCACCATACCATCACCATCGCCTATCTTGTTCGCGTGCAGGGACAAACACCCGTGGCCGGAGACGACGCCGCAGCGGCGGAATTTGTCGCTCATGCCGAGCGGGAAAAACTCGCCTTCGACCATGACGTCATCCTGCGCGACGCGCTGAAACTGCATGCGGAAACCCGGCCATGACTCTCCTGCTCAACAATGACGACGTCGAAGCGGTTCTCACGATGCCGGATTGCATTGCGGTGATGGAGGACACCTATCGCGAGCTGGCGAAGGGCGCGGCCCTGTCGCGCACACGTTCGGATTCGTTCTGCCGTACGGCGCGCTCCGACGCGCTCTACAGCCTCAAATCCATGGACGGTGTGGCGCCAAAACTTGGCGTCGGAGCGGTGCGGATCAATTCGGACATCATCACCTGGCCGGTTGAGGGCGGAACTGAGCGGCGTGTGAAAGTTCCGGCGGCGCCGGATGCGCGCTGGGTCGGGCTGGTGTTGCTGTTCTCGACCCAAAATGGCGAACCGCTGGCGATCTTTCCTGATGGCGTCGCACAACGCATGCGCGTCGGCGCCGCCAATGGCCTCGGAGTGAAATATCTCGCACGCAAAAACGCGCGTGTCGCCGGATTGCTCGGTTCCGGCTGGCAGGCGGGCGCGCAAGCCATGGCGGTTTGCGCCGCGCGCAAGATCGATGTGATCCGCTGCTTCAGTCCCAATCGCTCGAACCGCGAGGCATTCGCGCGGGAATGGAGCGGCAAACTGGATGTGGAAGTGATCGCGGTCGATTCACCAGAGGCAGCATTTGCCGGCGCCGATGTCGCGATGTGCGCCACCAACAGCATCGATAATGTGTTCTTTCGCCGCTGGCTCAAACCAGGGCTTCATGTCAGTGCCGTCAAGCGGCCCGAGCTCGAAGTCGCGGCAATGAAGGCCTGCGACATGCTTGTGATTCACAACAATGTTGGCAGCCCGACGCATCTGTTCACGAAGGGTGTTTCCATTCCGGAGAAAGCCGAGAACAAAGGCTGGATGCTGGCGGAGGAGATCGGCTTCGACACTCTGCCGACGCTGCCGCAATTGATCGCGGGCGAAGTGGCAGGCCGTACGAATGACAATCAGATCACCTGTTTCCTCAACAATCTCGGCCTTGGTCTGCAATTCGCGGCGGTAGGTTCGATAGTGTATCGCAAAGCCAAAGAGCGCGGTTTGGGTCGCGAATTTCCCACCGACTGGTTCACCCAATCCGTCCATCCATAACCGCCCGCCCCCTTTGGATCACGCAATCCCACCGCATTATTTCGAACGCGATGCGCTCGCGGTTGCTCGCGATCTGATCGGCGTCATTCTCCTGGTGCACAATACGGGTGGGGTGATCGTTGAAGCCGAGGCCTATGATCATACCGATCCAGCATCACACTGCTTTGGTGGACGGCGCACGCCGCGCAACTCATCCATGTTCGGCCCGTCGGGACATGCTTATGTGTATCGATCTTACGGCGTCCACTGGTGCCTGAACTTCGTCTGCGGACGCGACCGCAGCGGCCACGCGGTTCTGATTCGCGCGCTTCAGCCGGTTTCGGGAATCGAAATCATGCAACAGCGCCGAGGATCGGTTCCCGAACGCAAGCTATGCTCCGGCCCGGGAAATCTGACGCAGGCGCTCGGCATTACCGGTGAGCTCGATGGAAAGCCGCTCACGGCCCCTCCGTTTGGATTGGTGGCCCGCTCATCGCATGTGGATGTCGTCAGCGGACCGCGCATCGGGATTACACGCGGAGTCGATCTGCCCTGGCGTTTCGGCATCGCCCATTCCCGGTTCCTGAGTCGTCCATTCTGAAGCGGAACGGCGACACGCGCCGCGCGTTGGGTGCCGTAATGAATCGGCTCTCGCAGCTTGCGGTGCCACTCGACACCTTCCCGATGGAAGCAAAGTGTTGAGTGCTCAGTAACGAGTTGACCCGGCGCAACATGGAACTGTTCGCGTCAGAAGTGATGCCGCGCCTGCGGCGCTAGTAGCGAGCCTGTACTTCCCGGGCGATCAGCGCCGGAATATCGGCTTCGCCGTCGGCGTAATGATCGACCGCGCGCACGCCGCGGTACGTCGCCGGGTCAATGCCGCGCAGCGTCCCCCCGGATGCAACCCTTCTTGTCGCTTCCATCAGCAGGCGGCGTAAGGCGACGATCGCGCCATCGGTCGATCCAAGATGTTCTTCGGAACGATCTGCGATCGGTCCCATGCCCTCCTGTATCGCCACGTCCTGTGTGTTGATCCCGGTGATTCCGGTGAAACTCCGCGTTTTCTGAAGCTCGCGGTCGATCATGTAATTATTGGCGAGGTTCTTCTTCAGGCGGAAGTCCGGCAGCACGTCATCCGGACCGCGGCCATAATCCGCTTCGGCGGCGAGCCAGAATTGCCTATCCAGCTCGATCGCGGGATCGGCCGAATAGGAGAAGTTGAACACCGTCGTCGTCACGTCATCATTGGGAATCCAGAAATGTCCGTTGATCAGCGGCACGCGCGGCGGCGCGGTTTCGCCGCGCACCGGTACGCTGCGCGCGCGCAATTGTGTCGCCGGCATGATGTATTGGTAGACGCGCACCCAGTGCCGGTTGCCGGTAACGCGGATGCCGCTGTACTGGAAACCATAATCCCTCGACTGGACGTTCAGCTTTGGCGTGGTGCGTTCGTAATCGTCCAAAAAGGTCAGATCGCCGATCGTGATGTTGTGCAGGATCGTCGCATGGGAGGAATCGAGGCCGCCCTCCAATGCCTGCAGGTAATTGCAATCCTGCACCGTCCTCGACACGCAGCGATGTGTCGATGGTGCCCGCAGCAGTTCGAAATCCGGCCGCGGGGGCTGCTGATCCGGCGGCCCCATATAGGTCCACAGCATCCCGCCACTCTCAAAACATGGATATGACTTGATGCGGATTCGGCTGCGGTAGCTGCTGTCCTTCGGCTCCGTCGGCATATCGAGACATTCGCCGCCGGGCGCGAATTTCCAGCCGTGATAGGCACAGCGCAGTCCACCTTTTTCATTGCGGCCAAAAAACATCGGGCCACGCCGATGGGGACAGAACGCATCGACAATTCCGGCGTCCCCATTTGTGCTGCGGAACGCGACCAGGTTCTCCCCAAGCAGTTTCAGGCGAACGGGCGACCCATCGCCGACAAGCTCCGGCGACAACAGCGTCGGAAGCCAGTAGCGCCGGAATACTTCGCCCATAGGCGTACCGCGTCCGACCCGCGTCAGTCTTTCATTGTCCTCGTGCGACAGCATCAGTTAACGATCCAACAGAATATCTTGTCCGCTGCGCGCAGATTGCAGCATCGCAAAACAGACTCCCATGGTATTGCGCCCCCATTCGCCGTCGTGAAGCGGCGCAACGCCGCACACGACTGCATCATAGAACTCGTCGATCACTTCCGCCCGCGGAATGGCGGGCCGCGGAATCGCATCGAAGCTCCGCGCGTCATCACCAAAGATTGCGACACCGTTCGGCATTGGCCGCAAATCGGCACGCTCGCAGGATGCAATCAGGACGCCAAAATGCTGGTGCCAGCGCGCTGAATTCGGCGGCGTGGCAGGCGCGTTCTCACCGCCATAATTGCGCGCGTTCTTCAGCACCAGTTCCTGTTGATGAGTTTTGCAGTTCTTCAACAATGCCTGGGCGGCGCCATACTCCGCCGGGTTCTTTGGCAGCCCACTTTCCGCGATCCAATCCATCCATTCATCGGTGTCGAAATGGGCATAGCCGTTGTAAGTCAATGACGCGAAGACGCCATTTTCGAATGCGAGGAGACAGGAATAGGCGCCTTCTGTCGGGCGCGCGCGGTCCCATGCGCCCGTGATCGCCCGAACCGAGTTCGCCCGGCTTCCGGCGAGCAGGCGCGCAACATCGACCTGATGCGGCGCCTGATTGAAAATCACCCCGCCGCCGCTTTCGGTCCGCAATTCTTCGGATCGCCGGGGGCGGTAGAGGAAATCGGTGAAATTGACCGCAGTGATCATGCGCAAAGCACCGAATACTCCGGACGCGATCAACTCCCGCGTTCTCCGGACCGGCAGATCGAAGCTATGACTGTGTCCCACAACCAGTTGAACGCGGGCGTTGGCCGCTTCTGAAATCATCTCACGGCATTCTGCATCCGACAGCGCCATGGGTTTTTCGATCAGTACATGCTTGCCGTGGCGGGCCGCGATCCGGACATGCTCGGCATGAAATTGATGCGGCGTCGCGACGTAAACAGCTTCGACCTGCGGATCGTCACACAGTTCCTCGACGCTCGCATATGCGAGGGCGCAATGTTCGGAAGCGAACCGGCTACGCGCTTCCGGGCGTATATCAGTACACGCAACGATCGCGATTTTCGGATTCGCAAGCGCCGGCGCCATCAGCACGAAAGCGCGGCCAAGGCCCGCCACGCCGAGACGCAGCGGGCGGACCGAAGGTTGGGCGGCAGATCGTGGTGCCGATGAGATCTTTCTTTCTCCGGCGGCCGCCGAGGTGAAGCTCAGCCGGGACGCATTAGGGTTAACGGCCCGACGGACCCAGCGAAAACCCGGCTATCCGTCGTTGGTGGCTTGCAAATTCAGGCGGATTTCAAGACGTACTTTAGGCGCCGGACAATAGACTCGCGTCGTGCAGTCAACAAGTTTGTGCATGGCCCCGCCGGTGCTCCCCGGCAAAATTGGCCCACTCAAGGGTAGAGGATCGAGGACCAGCCTGTCCGTCGTACTTCCCTCGCTATTACGAATTGAGTAAACTATCTCTTCTAATCTTTGCGAATGCGCCTTCGTTGAGGGGGGATGCGTGCGCTCGACTCTAAGAGATGCGCTGGACTTCGTGGAGCGGTTGCAGAGCTTCGGCGAAATGCACGCTGCCTGGAAGGCATTCCTCGACTACACGTCGCAATTCGGATTCACGACGGGCGCACTTGCCGATATGCCGGGCCCCGGTGAAAGGCTCCAGGATACTGTGCTCTGTCTTTCATGGCCTGAAGAATGGAGCAGTCGTTATCTTGAAAGAAATTATATCCGGGATGATCCTGCCCGGTTGCATCTGAACCGCACGGTTGAGCCTTATACTTGGCGGCAGTGTGTCTCGTGTGAAGACTATAGCCCCTACCAAAAAAACATCTTTTACGAAGCTGCAGAGTGTGGACTGAAGGAGGGCATCATCTTTCCGATGCCGGGGCTACGGTCTGGACCGGCGCTGGTGACAATCGCCGGCGAAAAAGCCACTGTCAGTGATGATGACCTCATGCGGCTGCATCTCGCGGCAATTTACACGCATGCGGTGGTCCGAAAATTGTCGGGAAAGCGCGGCGACGCCGCCAGACCAACATTTTCACCACGCGAGCGGGAGTGCCTGCAATGGTACGCTGCCGGCAAATCCGAATGGGAAATCGGCGAGATCCTGTCGATCAGCGAAAAAACGGCAAATACCTATCTTGAACGCGCGAAACAGAAATTCGGAGTCGCAACGCGCAAACAGGCCATTGTCGCGGCGCTGCGCAGCGGAGTGATACAGTACTGAGCCGGCGCCGAATGTAGGTGCCTCACCGACATGCAATAGAGAAACATCCGTCCCATCCTCTTCGCAGTACCGACGACGAGGGATGGGATGATTTATATCATCGACCGCCGTAACCGGGCGGGCTTTTCTGAACAGCTTGATCAGATGTTCCGGCTGCGGCACGAGATTTATGTCAAGAGACGCGGGTGGAAAGCCCTCGAAAGGGCCGACGGACGGGACATTGACCAGTTCGACACAGACAACACCGTGTACCTGCTGGCGATTGATGATGCGGGCTCAGTCTGCGGCGGACTCCGCCTGAATCCGACCACCGGTCCGCACCTCATTCGCGACATTTTTCCCCACACCGTTTCAGGCGAAATTCCCACCGGCGAACAGATCTATGAGTTCACGCGCTGGTTTGTCGTCAAAGAGCGTATTTCACCGGAAGAGAACCGGCGTGTCGCGGGCGAACTTCTGGTCGCGATGCTCGAATACGGCAAAAGCATTGGCCTCACTCATATCAGCCTGTGTTGCGATGCCTTCTTCTGGAAAACGATGCTGGAGACGCATTGGGATGTTCGCCGCCTCGGACCGGTCATCCGCTACCCCGAAGGCAAATGCATTTCGGTTCTGTTCGACGTGTCGGATCGAATGATCTCGAACACGCGCGAAGTTCGTGGCGTGCGCGGGCCTGTCTGGCGCTATGCCCTTTCGGCTCCCGCCGCCGAGATCAAATATCAGCTTGCTGCGTGAGGAACCATGGCGAAGGCGGACGAACTCCAGGCCGAAGTTCACCGAATACGCGAAATTCTGGAGACCATTCACGACCCATATGACCGCTATCAGCTCACCCTGTTGTTTGAAACGGCAGCCCGTACCTTCATGCGCGGCGGCCCGGCGACACCTCAGAAGGCCGTAAAGGGAAAAAGGCAATGCAAAGCGCCGACCAATACCCTGCTGAACTGACGGATGCACAGCGGCGGCATTTTTCCGAACACGGATATGTTCGTCTGAGAGGCGTGCTCACGACCGATGAAATCGCGATGCTGCGCCAGGCAATGGCGCGCGCCCAAAGCAGTTTCGAATTGAGTCCGAACAGCTACAATGTGACGGTCGCCGCTGACAGCGTGTGGAATCACGAAGCGGTTGACGACCGCGGCCCTGTTAAACACGACCTTGCCGCTCTCGCGGCAGCCATCCGGGCATACGATCTGCCGCGCCTTGCCGATCCTCCTGCCGATGGCGGCACGCGCGGCAATTTTCTGCTCGATACGGGCGTGTGGCGGCGGGTGCCGGAATTGGCGAAATTCGCGCTCGGCGAGAAGATCGCGGGATTTTCCGCGCAACTCCTCAATGTGCCGGCCATTCGATACTATGACGACCAGATGTTCATCAAAGAGGCTGGTGCGGTGGATCGCGCCGCATTTCACCAGGACCTGCCCTATTTTCATCTCGATGGTAACTGCGGGTGCGTGTTCTGGATTCCGCTGAACAGCGTCAGGGCAGGCGGTGGCCGGGTGGGTTACATTCCGGGCTCGCATCGTTGGCACAAGATGTTCAAGGCAAACGTTTTCATCAGCGAATTACCCTTCCCGGGCGCCGAAGGTGAAACCATGCCCCAGATCGAGGCCAATCCTGAAGCATATGGAGTACAATACCTCGAGGCCGAGCCCGGCGATGTGCTTGTGCATCATTTCCTGACGGTGCACGGGTCGGAGGGCAACCGCAGCAACACGCTTCGCGCGGCGTTTTCGCTCCGCTATTGCGATGCGGAACTCAGATATCGCCACCGGCCGGGAGCGCCGGCGCAGCCTCAGCACAAAACCGGCCTGAAAGACGGAGACCCGCTCGACGACGATATTCATCCGATTGTCTGGCCGAAAACCAGGCGGACCGGAAAGGGCGCAAGTAACTTTGAAATTGCTGCGTAGGCGGAAGATGAATTGCCGGAATTCCCGGCAGAGGATGGTCGTGAATATCTCGGCAAACGGGAAATCAAACCATCCCTGTCAGGGCGGGACGGTCGGGTAGTCCCCCTACCCGACCGCTCTCTTTTTCAAACTACATTATGTTGCAAAGCCTGCCGAAACATTTTTTGGCGCTGTTCAATTTCAGGCTGTGAGTAACGATGCAATCTCTCTTGCATCAGCGATTCCTTCGAGACTCAGCACCATGTCACGGATTTTGCACAACCGCTGAGGCGGCAAATTCGCGCATAATTTGGTAAATTTTTCGATAATGATTTCATCTGGCGGAAAATTCTCTTCAGACCCCTTGGGAGCTTCGACGGATTCGCCGAGAGTCACGCCGTTGCGCAGATACACGGTCAGCCGGACCATATGACGATATTTTCCGCCGCGGGCGGTAATTTCCCGGTCTTCGGTCACCTTAACTTTTTGTGCCAGGGCGATCCGCTCCGGATTGCGAATGGCATTCGGCGAGAATTGCTCGACAAAGACATCTCCTTCCAGAAGCAGCGTTGCAATGCAGAACGGCAAATTGAGCTGAGCGGCGGTCATGCCTTCCGGCCGATACGTCCAGCCGGCATGCTCCAACGTCGCGCGCGAACAGTGAACGACGATCTGTTCTACATCTGCCACATCGAAAGGATGGCGCTCACGGATTTTTCGCAGCGCATCGAGAGATGTGTGGTTCGTGCTCACGCAGGAATAAAGCTTCGCCGATATACGCATGGTCTCGAAACTTTCGCCAAGACCCGCGATCAGCTCTTCGCGGTCGAAACGATTGGGCGAAGCCGAAAAAGTTGTGCAGAATCCGCCATATGGATTTTCAAAAATATCGGTAATGCCGGTAAAGCCGCGCTCGGCCAGCAGCGCGGCGTAAAGTCCGCTCTGGGCGGCGCGGCCGGCATGCATGCGCTTGACCATGGACCCGAACTGGGCGGCCATGAGTCCGCTCGCCTGGGTGCCTGCAATACCAAGCGCATGCACGATTTTTTCGGCCGGCAGTTGCAGCGCGGCAGATGCCGCCGCCGCGGCGGAGAATACGCCGACCGTCGCGCCCGAATGCCAACCCTGCACCAGATGTTGCGGCCCCATGCACATGCCCACGCGCGGGCCGATTTCAAAGCCTGCCACGGCCGCCCGCAGGAAAGCTCGCCCGGTCATGCCACGCAACTCGGCAATCGCCAGTAACGGCGGCAAAGTTACGGCGCCGACATGCAGCACGCCCTGACGGTGCACATCATCGAGTTCAAAACTTTGCACCAGAGCGCCGTTGGCAAGCGCTGCATGGGGTGCCGACAAACGCAGGCCTGTGCCCCAAACTCGACATGCCGGAGTGGAGTCGAGGCCGGCAAGCGTTTCGCAAAGGATCCGGCTCCATTCGAGTCTGGCCCCAAACAGCGCGCAGCCAAGCGCGTCCAGGATCAGCAGTTTGATGCGCGCGATCACTTCCGGCGGAATCGCCTCGAACGTCAGGCCGGCCACAAATTCGGCCATTCGGGCAGTGTAGGGATTGTGTTCTTTCGCGTTCGGGACCGCGGTCATGGGAACAGTATACGGCCAGGCGGGTGTGACTGAATCGACAATTCCGCGCGCCCGAGGCTAACTCAACATATGATGGAGCCGATGCTCGCCCCAAAACCCACCCCGTTGCCCCTGCTTGAAGTCAGCGGCGTAAGCAAGACTGTCCCCGGTGGACGGGTGCTCTTTTCAGACCTGCAACTTTCAGTCGAGTCTGGTGAATTCGTTGCAATCATGGGTGAATCCGGCGCCGGAAAATCCACACTCCTCAACCTCATCGCCGGCCTCGATACTCCGGATGCCGGAAGCATCGCGATTGAAGGAGAAGCACTGGAACAGCTCGGCGATGATGACCGCACGAGGCTGCGGCGGCGGACCATCGGCTTTGTCTTTCAGGCCTTTCACGTGCTGCCGCATTTGACGCTGGCGCAGAATGTCGCTTTACCGCTGGTTCTGCTTCAGACGGGCGGGAAACCTGCGCTCGAACGCGCATCCGAAATGCTCGCGGCGGTGGGCCTTGCCGGACGCGATAGGGATTATCCGCAACAACTGTCCGGCGGGGAATTACAGCGTGTGGCGATCGCGCGCGCGCTGGTTCACCATCCATCGCTGATCCTCGCAGACGAGCCCACGGGGAATCTCGATCCGGAAACAGCGGCAAGGATTCTCGACCTGTTTTCGTCCGAGATTCGGCGGTCGGGCGTTTCGGTGGTGCTGGCGACCCATTCCCATATTGCCGCATCGGTCGCCAACCGCGTCCACATGCTCACCCGCTCCGGCCTGATCCCGGCATGACGACCGTTGCACTGAGCTGGCTTGGATGGAGCGAAGTGCGGGCGTATCCCGGACGGGTCCTGCTGGCTGCACTCGCAATCGCCGTCGGCGTGGGCTTGGGATTCGCCGTACATCTGGTCAATGCCTCGGCGCTGAACGAATTTGATCGCGCAGTTCAAGCCGTGAATGGCGACGCTGACCTCCAGGTGCATTCGGCGACGCCGAAGGGGTTTGACGAAAACCTGTATCCAAAGCTTGTACGTGTGGCAGGAATTGCGGGCGCCAGTCCGGTGATCGAACTTGCCGCGCATTCCGGCGATGTGGCGCTGACCGTTCTGGGAATCGATGTCTTCCGCGCGGTATCGGTGACACCGCTTCTGGTCGGGCGTGTGGCCGATTCCGGGACAGGTTCAGGCCAGGGTGGATTTGCCAGCGGCGAAGATATTTCGCCCGATTCGGTTTTTCTCTCGCCCTCGGCTCTTTCGGCTTTGCACCAGCACATTGGGGGTGAAATCGCGCTCAATGCTGCCGGCAGGAATGCGACTTTCCGAATCGCCGGCACGCTGCCGAATGTCTCCGCGGACGAAAATCTTGCTGTGTTGGACATTGGCACCGCGCAATGGCGGCTCGGCACGCCCGGATTCATTCAGCGCGTTGATCTCAAATTCGGCGACGGGGTGGACGGCGAGCGCGTGCGCAACGCGGTGCAATCCTTGCTCTCGCCCGATGCGCAACTGATGACGCGGGAAAGCGAACAGGCGCGAACCGGAAGCCTGTCGCGCGCCTATCGGATGAATCTCGACATGCTGGCGTTGATGGCGCTGCTCACCGGGTTGTTTCTCGCCTATTCGGCTCAGGCTTTGGCGGTGGCGCGGCGCCATGCGCATTTTGCGCTGCTGCGGGTGCTTGGAATGCGCCGCAATGCCGTGCTGGCACAGGTTCTCGCCGAAGGCGCTGCCATGGGCATTCTCGGGAGCATTGGCGGGTTGCTGCTGGGTTGGGGCCTTGCGGCGCTAGCGCTGAGGTTCCTTGGCGGCGACCTCGGCGGCGGCTATTTCAGCGGGACCAGCCCCGAACTGGTGTTCGCGCCCGGCGCCGCGCTGTTCTTCTTCCTGCTCGGTATCATGGCGGCGTTGGCCGGGAGTTTCCTTCCGGCGCGAGCCGCGGCCCGTGCCGCCCCGGCGATCGCCATCAAACAAGTGGGCGACCCGGCCGATCCGCGGAAATCTCCGGGCGTGGCGGTGGCGCTGGCTCTGCTGGCGCTCGGCGCATGTGCGGCTTTCCTGCCGCCGGTGAATGGACTGCCGCTGTTCGGTTACATATCGATCGCGCTGCTGCTCGCCGGCGGCGTGGCTGCAATGCCATTGCTTGCGCGCACTCTTCTGTCACCGCTGCGCCGCTTTGCATTTCCAGCGCCGGCCGATCTGGCGCTGAAACATCTCTGGGGCGCACCCGGGCAGGCCGCCATCGCCTTGTGCGGCATGGTCGCGAGCACCAGCCTGATGATCGCCATGGCGGTCATGATCTGGAGCTTCCGCAACTCCGTCGATGCGTGGCTGGTCCAAATATTGCCGTCGGATATTTACATGCGCGTCGACAGCGACGCCGGCGATGCGCTGACGCCGGATGTGCAGCAACGCCTTGCCCGCATTCCGGGAATCGCTGCAATCCATTTTCGCAAGAACACGCCGTTGCGGCTGACTCCCGACCGGCCTGCCGTCGATTTGATGGCGACCGCCCTCAATCACCGCGATCCGAAGGGCATTGTGCCGCTCGTCGGGAACAGCCTTGAGGTACCTCCCGGCGCCATTCCGGTCTGGGTGTCGGAGCCGGCGCGGCTGATGTACGGCTATAACCCCGGGGACTGGATCAAGCTGCCGCTCAAAGCCGGCATCGTGAAGGCGTTTTTTGTTGCCGGTGAATGGCGCGATTACGGGCGGCAGCAGGGCGCAATTGCCATGGATTTGGCCGACTACACAGCCCTCACCGGCGATACGCTGCGCACTGATGCGGCGTTCGATCTTGGGCCGGGTACGGATGAAACCCGCGTGGTGCGGGACATCCATGCCACCTTGCCGAACGACGTCGCCGCCGGGGCGATGATTATGGATTCCCGCACCATCCGTGCGTTGTCGCTGAAGATTTTTGACCGAAGTTTTGCCGTGACCTATGTACTGGAGGCGATCGCAATCCTGGTCGGCCTCGCCGGAATCGCCGCGACATTTTCGAGTCAGACGCTGGCGCGCAGCAAGGAATTCGGGATGCTGCGCCATGTCGGCGTACTGCGGCGCCAGATCGTCGCTATGCTGGCAGCCGAGGGCGCGCTGCTCGGTATCATCGGCACGGTCGCCGGAATCGGGCTCGGACTTGCGATCAGCCAGGTCCTGATCAACGTGATCAATCCGCAGTCGTTTCACTGGACCATGGATGTCCGCCTGCCGGTCACACTGTTCGTCGTCGTGACCATCGCCTTGATTGCCGCCTCGGCGGGAACGGCGCTGATCGCCGGGCGCAAGGC
>JAGWSK010000355.1 GCA_028869355.1 Alphaproteobacteria bacterium
CTCATAGAATTTCGCCAGCATCTGATACTGATGGCTGATGATCGCCGTATGATTGATCTGCGCAAACATCTTCTCTCCTTCGCGAATCCCTGCCACCCTCCCCTTGAGGGTTGGAGCCGTCGCGCGGCAGCGGAGCTCCCGCGCAGGCGGAAATCAAAACCGCGAAGCGGTTTTGGGGTGGGGACAGAGTAAGTCGCAGTCACTACTTACGCCGTCGGACTGGGGCATCGCCGCCCTTATCCCCACCCCGAAATGCTTCGCATTTCTCGCTCCCGCCTTGTTTTCCTCCCCCGCCTGCGGGGGAGGTGTCGCGCGCATGCGCGACGGAGGGGGGTCACCCCATCCCATCACCCGCGGCGGCGATTCCGTTCAGATACAGCTCCCATACCAGCAAATTCCGCCGGCACGCCTCCACCACCGCGTCTTCCATCTTAAGCTCGCCGGCATATTTTGCGATCGTCCGCCAGCCCATGTCGGAATGTTCAATATCCGCCTGCTCATGCAAAGCAAAGAAATCAAGCTGCTCGGGCGTCAAATCGAACAGCCGGCCCCAGCGCTCGCGCTCCAGCCCGAACCAGCCATGCTCGCGCATGATGCCGGTGCCATAGCCCGGCACATTGGCGCGTTCGGCGCAGGTGTTGGCGACAATGCCCTCCAGCCAGTGCCGGTTGGCCATCAGCCCCTCCCACGCCGCCCAGGCGATCAGCGTCGTATCGAGCGGTTTGGCGGTGCGGATTTCCTCCGCCGTCATGCCGATCGTGACCCCGAGCTCTTCGAGAATCTGCCAGTGCGGTTTGCCGTGGCCGTGCTCGTGGTCGGCAATGATTTCCTCGGCGCAGGCGCCGATGATCCGGAGACGGATATCCCAGTCCGGGCAGTTGGTGGCGACCTTCAGCTTCAGCACCGAATTGCGGTACCGCGTGTTCTGGCGGTGCTGCATGACGAAGGTGCGCGCGCGGGCTTTGGTCATTGGCTCGTGGAAAAACCGCGTCCGGCGGCAGAACTCATCCACCACGCGATCCAGCCGCCCCACCACACTCCCGGACATTCCTGCTCTCACGCAGACTTCTTTACTACGCCAATGTCGCGAGCGCATAGACGGCAAAGCCGAGCAAAACCGGCTTGTATGAGTCCGTAGCCCGACGAGGCCGCAATTTGCTAGAATGCCGGGATGAATACAAACGTCACCATTTCAGAGGAAGCCCGCACCCTGGCCGAAAAACGGGCCAAAGAACGAGGCTTTCAAAGTGTCGACGATTATGTCGAGGCGCTCATTCGCGGCGATCAGAACGAGGCGATATTCGAAGAATGGATGCGCGCCGAAGTCGAGGAAGGCTTTGCATCCGGACAAGCCACTGAGCTTACGCCCTCACTGCTGCACGAACTTGTGCAGGATGGCATCTCGCGTGCCAAAACCAGGGCGTCAAAATAGGACTCAAACTTTCCTCGCCCCCTGAGGGAGAGGGCGGCGCGCCCGCGCTTACGAAGTAAGCGCGCACTGGCGCGCCGGGTGAGGGGTGCGTTTCAAGTACAAGCGCCGAAACGGAGTTACACATGCGCCGTGATCCGAACCCACCCGCCGGTACCGTCCACCGGCTTACCTTCGAAAGCCGCGTACTGCGGCACAATCCGCTCGGCGACAATCCGCTGCGCGACATCCATGTCTATGTCCCGCACGGGCATGACGGCAAAGGTCTGCCGCTGCTGGTCGACCTCGTCGGCTTCACCGCCGGCGGTCCGGCGCACACCAACTGGCGCAATTTCACCGAGAACATTCCCGAACAGGCCGACCGGCTGATCGCATCCGGCGAAATGCCGCCCGCGCTGATTGCCTTTCCCGATTGCTTCACCCGGCTCGGCGGCAATCAGTACATCAACAGCGCCGGCATGGGACTGTGGGACGATTTCCTGCGCCACGAAGCCGTGCCCTTTGTCGAACAGCGCTTCTCCTGCGGCGGCGCCGGAAAACGCGGCGTGTTCGGCAAGAGTTCGGGCGGCTATGGCGCCATGATTCACGCCCTGCTCCATCCCGATTTCTGGCCGGCCGCCGCCTGCCATTCCGGCGATATGGGTTTTCCGCTGATGTACCTTCCGGAATTCCCCGATGTGCTCCGCGCCATCGCGAAACACGACAACAGCATCCAGAACTGGCTGGAGAACTTCTACGCCAAACGCAAGGTGAAGGACGACGAGGTCCACATCCTGATGATGTTCGCACAATGCGCGACCTTCGATCCCGATCCGCAAAGCTTCATGGGCGTGCGCCTGCCCGTCGATATCGAGACCTGCGAGTTCATCCCGGAGCGCTGGAACAAGTGGATGGCGTGGGATCCGCTGACGCTGGTGGAAAGCCGCGCTGAAGGACTGAAGCAGATGAAGCTGCTGTTCATCGATTGCGGCGATATCGATCAGTACAATCTGGTTTACGGCGCGCGCCGCATGCGCCGCGTGTTGCAGCGGTTGGGCGTGGCGCATATCTACGAGGAATTCCCCGACAATCATTCCAGCATCGACTACCGGATGGACCGCAGCCTCCCGCTGCTCGCCAAAACTCTTACCTAACTCGCCGGCCGCATCCCTCGCGCGGCCGCGACCGCTTTGCGGCGCTTCTTTTGAATCTGCCGCGGCGCCCCGGCGCGCTTTGCGCGCCTTCTGTTGGATTCCGCCGAATTCGCGTTGCGAATTCGGTCGGGGGCCGCGTGCAGGCGCCTCTGGCGATTTGTCTCCGCGCTCGGGGCCCTGAAGCGGCGCTCAGCTACGAAAATCTCCGCGGCTCCGCGTGAATCCTTTTTTCTTGGCACGCTCGTTGCATGATTATTACTTGAGCCGGGCCGCTGCTCGAAAATGCTATCAAAATGCGTAAATTTATGGTTAAACATGCCCACAATTTCAGCGTACATCGGCTTTGGCCATTGATGTTGCGGTGCGAAAGCGTTATTTGTGCACTGCACAATTGAAGAAATTTGTGGATGGAATCCGCGGGTTGCCGCGTTTCAGGAAAGGGTTGGCCA
>JAGWSK010000356.1 GCA_028869355.1 Alphaproteobacteria bacterium
ACGGGGCCGTTACACTGTTGGCCGGGCCCGCGCTCTGGCTGCTGATCGCATGGGCATTCCGGGCGGGACTGACGAGCACCAACCCGAGTACCCGATATACGACGATCGCCTATCTCGCCTATGCGATTGCGATCGTGCTGTTCGTGTTCGTGTCGTGGATTCTCTATCGGGCTTCGGCATTTGGCAACATGATCCTGCTTGGACCGGATCAGTTCCCGGAACTGTATGCAATGGTGGTTGCCGGCGCGAATGACCTCGGCATGAGTGAGCCGCCCAAGACCTTCCTTTACAACTCAAACGGTCTGTTCAACGCGTTCGCGCGCCGCCTGTTTGGGGGACAATATGTGTTCCTGACTTCGGCTCTGGTTGAGGCTAACAATAATGAACAAGTCCGTTTCGTCATTGGCCACGAACTTGGGCACCATGCCGCGGGGCATCTGAATCCATGGAAGGGGTTTCTTCGCTTGCCATGCCGTGTTGTCCCGTTCCTGTACCCGGCATATTCCCGCGCGCGCGAATACACCTGTGACCGGATCGGCGCACATTTGTCGAAGAACGTCGAAGCTTCGACCTCGTCGCTTCAAATGCTTGGTTGCGGCTGCCGCCGGCTCAATGGCGCAATGAATCAGGCAGCTTTCCTCGAGCAGGAGGCATTGGTCCCTCCCATTTCAGGATTTTTCAATGAGATCATTCGCAGCCATCCACGACTGACGCGCCGGGTGACGGCGATACGTCGTGAGTTTTTGGAGCAGGCCGCTGGTTCTGAGCGTCGCGAAACGGCACGACCAATTCGCCGACTCGGGACACCCGGCCTCGAAACCGGCACCAGCTAACCCGGCGGCTTCGGCGCCGTCGACTGTGGCCGGCGGTATGTCCGAAGGTTTCGCCGTCAATGGGCAACCCGGATGGGCCGGGCGCTTTTTGCTCGCGAGTTCGTCGCGGGGATCGCCGGCCGGTCACCGGTGCGCGGTCAATTCGCCGGGACGAGTGATGGGTTGGATTTGGGGTTCAGCGTGGCTGAATCAGAACACCGAACGGAGCTGGCGCAAGTGGTCGAGCTGTTCGGCGACGCGGAGGCGTTCGGCGTCGGTTTTGGCCGCGGCCATGTCTTCCTCGGTATCGTGGATGCGCTGGTCCAGCGCGGCGACATCGAAATCGGCGAGCGGAATGGCCTCTTCGGCGAGCACGACGACGCGGCGATCGTCAACTTCCGCGAAACCTCCGCGTACGAACAGTTTCATAGGCGGCCCGGAGCCCATTTTCACTTCGATGAGGCCGGGTTTGAGACTGGAGATAGTCGGCGCATGGCCGGGGAGCACGCCGAAATAGCCATCGGCGCCGGGAAGCGTCACCATCTCCACGTCTTCCGACAGCAATTGCCGTTCCGGAGAAACCAGGTCGAAATGAATTGTTTCGGCCATCCCCCTACGCTCCTTTGAAGCTACGGCGCGACGAGCTTGCCGCGCCGGAGTTCGTTTGCGAACGAAGGCGGGCCATCAGCCTTCGTCCTCCGGACTACGGCTGACCAGACGCGTCAGCCCTGCGAAGCCTTGGCGAAGCGGGGCCATCAGGCTGCTTCCGCCGCCATTTTTTCGGCCTTCCTCATCGCATCTTCGATGGTGCCGACCATGTAGAAGGAAGACTCGGGCAAGTGGTCATATTCGCCACTCACGACGGCGGCGAAACCTTTCACCGTATCGGCAATGTCGACAAACAAACCCGGGAAACCGGTAAACACTTCCGCGACATGGAAGGGCTGGGACAGGAAGCGCTGGATTTTGCGCGCACGCGCGACCGTCAGCTTGTCCTCTTCCGACAACTCATCCATGCCGAGAATGGCGATGATGTCCTGCAACGATTTGTAGCGCTGCAACACCTGCTGCACCTGGCGGGCGACGCGATAATGTTCTTCGCCAACCACGCGCGGATCGAGAATGCGCGACGTCGAATCGAGCGGATCTACCGCGGGATAAATGCCGAGTTCTGCGATCTGGCGCGACAGCACGGTCGTCGCATCGAGATGGGCGAATGATGTTGCGGGCGCCGGATCGGTGAGATCGTCCGCCGGCACATAGATCGCCTGCACGCTGGTGATCGACCCCTTGTTGGTGGAGGTGATGCGTTCCTGCAGCGCGCCCATATCGGTTGCGAGAGTCGGCTGATAACCCACCGCCGAAGGAATGCGCCCCAACAGCGCCGAAACTTCGGATCCTGCCTGGGTGAAGCGGAAAATATTGTCCACGAAGAACAGCACATCCTGTCCCTGGTCGCGGAAATATTCGGCGACCGTGAGACCGGACAAACCGACCCGGGCGCGTGCGCCCGGCGGTTCGTTCATCTGGCCGTAGACCAGTGCGCATTTCGAACCTTCCGTCGATCCCTTTTTCGGATCCTTGTTGACCCCCGATTCGATCATTTCATGGTACAGATCGTTGCCTTCGCGGGTACGTTCGCCGACCCCCGCAAAGACCGAATACCCACCGTGTTTTTTGGCGACGTTGTTGATCAATTCCTGAATCAGCACCGTCTTGCCGACGCCGGCGCCGCCGAACAAGCCGATTTTGCCGCCTTTGGCATAAGGCGCGAGCAGGTCAACCACCTTGATGCCGGTCACAAGGACCTGCGCTTCGGTCGATTGTTCGACAAAGGACGGCGCGGGTTGATGGATTGCGCGTTTGCCCGCTGCGTTGATCGGGCCGGCTTCGTCCACCGGCTCGCCGATGACATTGATGATCCGCCCGAGCGTTCC
>JAGWSK010000357.1 GCA_028869355.1 Alphaproteobacteria bacterium
GGATCGGCCGCGGCCTGCCGCAGGAATTGCACCACCACGTCGAAGCTCTCGAACGGATGGTGCACGATGATGTCCTTCGCCTTGATCGCCGCGAAACAGTCGCCGCCATGGTCGCGGATGCGTTCGGGAAAACGCGAGGTGAACGGCTTGAACAAAAGGTCGGGCCTGTCCTCCAGAATCAGCTCGCGGGTTTGATCGAGACCGAGCAGGCCGTCGACGACAAATGGTTCACGCCCACCCATGTTCACATGATCGGCGATGAAGCGGCGAAGGTCGGGCGGCATCGAGGCGCTGCATTTGAGCCGGATAACCTGCCCGCGGCGGCGGCGTTTCAGCAGGGACTCGTAGAGGCGGACAAGGTCCTCGGCCTCTTCCTCGATTTCAATGTCGCTGTCGCGCAGTATCTGGAAAGATCCCGAGGCCAGCACAGTGTGTCCTGGAAACAGGCGGTCGAGAAACAGTGCGATGAGGTTTTCCAGCGGGAAGAATCGCGCTTTGCCGCCGCGATCGGGCATGCGGACGAAGCGCTTGAGTTGCGATGGGATCGGCAACAACGCCGTCACGGGGCGCGCATCAGCACGGCGCAAGAGCCGCATGGCCATGACAAAGCCGAGATTGGGGATGAACGGGAACGGGTGCGCGGGATCAATCGCGAGCGGCGTCAGAATCGGGAAAATCTGACGGCTGAACTCGTCTTCCAGCCACGCCCGGTCTTCCTCGCCGAGCGATTCCGCATCGACAACGACAATGCCGGCGCTCGCCAGTGCGCTGCGCAATTGCCGCCAAGTCTTCTGCTGATCGGCAGTCAGTTCCTCCGCCACCTGGTCGACACGTGAAAGCTGCTGTGCCGGAGTCAGGCCGTCATCGGACAATGTGACCACACCAGCGTTCACCATGCCTTTCAGCCCGGCGACCCGCACCATGTAAAATTCGTCGAGGTTGGACGCCGAAATGGACAGAAAGCGCACGCGCTCCAGCAGCGGATGACGCAGATTCTGTGCTTCCTCCAGAACCCGGCGATTGAAAGCGAGCCAGGACAGTTCGCGATTGATGAAACGGCCCGGCGACGCGCGATCAATACCCGGGATCAGCGCGGCGGGCTGGCCAGGATTGTCGGTGGACGGCATGTCCGGCGGCGCTTCGGGTCCAGTGGTCGTAATTACCGGCTCGCCCGATTCCTTCAGGCTGGTTCGAGGAGGCGCGGTCACAGCGGCCGAACCTCCGCCGGGCACGCAGAGGGCAAGCCATCCACCGCGTTTTCACCCAGCATTTCCAGGACAAGCCGCAGCGAAACCGGCCGCTTTGCGCAGAAAGCCTTTTCATCGGCGGCGGCCACAAAATCTGCGATCGCATCCGGCGTGCGTTCCAGACGCGTCACGATCAGTTCCGCGACTTGGGGCGGAACCGCAAGCTGACGGGCCGCAAACAGATTTCTCGCCAGCGCCGAAAGAAAGCCGTCATCGGGCGCCTCGATACCGAAGGCGAGCAGAGACGTGGTCCGCGATCTCCAGTCGCCGGTCACACATGCCCACTGCGCCGGCGGGTTGCGGCCGGTAAACAAAATCGATCGCCCCGGATGATCGAGAAGCTCCATCAGCAGATGTTCGCGGGCGCCATCGGGCGGCTCACGGTCGATGTCCTCTATCACGACAGGGCGCGTGGATTTGCGCGCGTCAGCAGACTTCGACATGAATTCACGCCCTTCGATCAGCAGCGCATCGGCCCGCATCCGCCAGACATGGGCGAGATGCGTCTTGCCGCAACCGGTTGGCCCAAATAATGCTGCGGCAGACGAAGGCCAATCCGGCCAGCGGCAGACAAAATCAAACGCCCGTCCGTTGCAGGGCGCGACAATGAATCGGCTGTCCGTGAAATCGGGGGAGTGCAACAGCGGCAGCGCAAATTGGTCAGACATGCGCGATCAGGCGAAATCCTTCCGCCCAATGCTTTGCATCGCGTTCAGCCACACCGTGAAATAGGCAATCGCCGATGCCGCCGCCACACCTGCGGTGATGTATGCATCCGCCGGATACACCGCGGCGACGGAAAAGCCGAAGCCCAACGCGGCGAGATGCAGGCCGGCATAGGTCACCTGGGCCGCCGTGCAGATCTTGCCCGCCATCAGGGGTTTGACCGCGATCGGCGCACGCGAGGCAACCGCCACCGCAAGTCCGGTGACAATCAGGAGATCGCGCAGAATCACGGTCCCCGTCAGCCACACCGGCACATCGTCGAGAACGCTCAGCGTAATAAACACCGCAAGCATCAGCGCCTTGTCCGCCACCGGATCGAGAAAACGCCCGAGCCGCGTCGATAGCCCATAGCGTTTGGCAAGGAAGCCGTCGGCCGCGTCGGAAATGCCCGCAAATGCGAACAGGCCAAACGCCGCACCGAAATGTCCTTGCGTCAGCAGTCCGGCCGTGGCCGGCGCAGCAGCCAGCCTAAGCGTCGTCAGCAAATTGGGGAGGTGGCGCAACAGCATCGGGTTAAGGTGCGTTCGCCGCCGAAACCGCGGCAACATTCAAAGTATACTGTCCATCGGCAGCGGCCTTGAGCTCGAGCCTCTGTTGGGCGAGCGCATCGCGCAGCTGTTCGGGGCGGCCGGAATAGGTCAATCCGATTTCGGCTTCGTGCAAAGCGAGTCCGATAACATCCACGCCCGTAATCGAGCGGACTGCGGCAAGACCGGCGTGAATCTTTGCCCAGTCAGCCAGGGAATCGAACTGAACATCGGCAACCAGTTGTCCGCGTACGCCAAAATCCACCACATTGCGCGATTTCCAGGCATCTTCTGCTTTATCGGCCACCGCCGCGGCATCGGCGGCGAATGAGGATTGCGCATAGGCGAATGAAGCCGCGGTGCGGCCACTGGGCGCCAGCTCGACCATCCGCACGGTTTTGCCATCATCGCTCGCGGTAGCAAAGATAACTGCTCCGGCATTGTAGCGTCTTGCCAGCGGTTCAACCTGGTCCCAGTCCGCTTGCATCAGGTCAATACGGGCAATGAGGTCGTTCATACCGCCAGGCGCCGGGGTAATGAAGGGCACCAGGCCATCCTGCAAGTCGGGGGCTTTCCACGCTGCAGACCACGGCGAGACCGGATCGAAGCCGCTGCCGGCAATCAAAGGTATAACGAGCACGGGCGGCGAGCGGGTGTCGGTGAACGGGACTCTGTTTTGCTGTAGAACAGCGCGTACCGCATTCGGATTGAAGTGGAATGTGACCTCCGCGAGATAACGCGTCGTGCTCCGCCGCTCATTGGCGACTTCGTAGGAGCCGCCAATCAACCGTTCGAGCACTTTCTCGTCCAGCATGGGCTGTTTTCGCCAGTCGGCGGCCGCGGTGAGGCGCCGGAACAGTTTGGTCCAGGCGGCGGTACGGCCCTGGGCCATGGCCGCATCGCGGGCTGAAATGGCCGATTCGGCCGAGGCCTCCACCTTCACCCGCGGAATCGTGAAGAGATCGGCCGCGGGCGCGGCGAACGCCGGGACAGCGAAGGTCATCGCCGCGACCAGAAGCATCGAACGGATCATGGGCATCGCGAACCTTACTATAAGGACAGAAAATGACGGTTTGAAGAGCGGGCGAACGGCCCAAGCATTTTACCCGAATCCGGCTGGATTCAGGCGCTCCGCGGACCGGTTAACGCCTGGGCTTAAATTATTGTTAGTTGAACCGCCGTGGAACGGTCCTAAATTTGCTTTCGGAGGGGCATTTCGGCGGAAGAGACCGCCGTTGGCCCAGGAGCAAACTAAAATGTCAAAAACTATATTAAAGCGCGGTGTTTCCGCGCTCGGGATCAGCCTTGCCATCGCCGTGGCGGGACTGGCGCC
>JAGWSK010000358.1 GCA_028869355.1 Alphaproteobacteria bacterium
ATCTGAGGCTTGCTGGCATCACCGATGCCGAAACCAGGGCGAATGCGATCTTTAATCTCGAAGTGCAGATTGCGAAAGCGCAGGAAAGCATCGTTGAAAGCCAGGATGTTGTCAGGGCGAACAATCACTGGACCCGGGCGGAATTCAGGAACCGGGCACCTGGTCTCGACTGGGATGCATTCTTCGCGAGCGCCGGGCTGGCGCAGGTTGGGCGTTTCATTGTCTGGCAGCCGTCGGCATTCACCGGACTGTCGAGGCTTGTCGCCGGCGTACCGCTTGGCACCTGGAAAGACTGGCTGACGTTCCATCGCATAAATCAGTATGCAGATGAGTTGCCAACGGGTTTCGCGGACGCACATTTCAATTTCTACGGCAAGACCCTCTCGGGTACGCCACGGCAGCAGGACATCTGGAAGCGCGGAGTTCGCGCAACCAACGCAGCGCTGGGTGATGCGGTTGGAAAGCTATATGTCGCAAAATATTTCCCGCCCACGGCAAAGGCCAAAGCGGAGGAAATGGTCAGGAACATCATTGCAGCCTGGGGCAAACGGCTGGATGGAATCACATGGATGAAGCCGGCGACGAAGGCGGAGGCTCGTGCGAAACTGCAGACGCTGTATGTCGGTGTCGGCTATCCGGAAAAATGGCGCGATTATTCCGGATTGACGGTGGTGAGAGGGGACGCATTGGGCAATGAACTGCGTTCGCGGCTATTCGAATATCATCGCAGCATCGGACGCATCGGCCAGCCTGTAGACCGGCATGAATGGTCGATGACGCCCCAGACGGTCAATGCCGTGAATCTTCCGCTGCAAAATGCACTGAATTTTCCCGCGGCCATTCTGGGCCGGCCCTTTTTCGATGCCGCCGCGGTGGATGCGTTCAATTACGGTGCGATCGGCGCCGTCATTGGACATGAGATCAGTCACAGTTTCGACAATCAGGGTGCAGCGTTTGACGCGACGGGCCGCCTGCACAACTGGTGGACGAAGGACGACCTCGCCCATTTCCAGCAGTCGGGGCAGGCCCTGGTCGCGCAGTACAATGCTTACGCGCCGTTTCCCGATGCGCATGTGAACGGGGAACAAACGATGGGCGAGAATATCGCCGATAATGCCGGCCTCGCGGCGTCGTATGATGCCTGGCAGACTTCACTGAAGACGGGACCTGCGCCGGTGCGTGCCGGTCTCACAGGCACTCAGCAATTCTTCCTCGCCTTTGCGCAAACCTGGGCGGTAATGACGCGTGAGCCTGCGCTGCGCCAACAACTGCTCGTCGATGTCCATGCCCCCGGCGAATTCCGCGCGCTGGAAGTGCGCAATCTCGACGGCTGGTACGCGGCATTCAATGTTCAGCCGGGCCAACGACAGTATCTCGCACCCGCAGCCCGCGTTCACGTCTGGTAGCGGGTCGAACCCTCCCCTTGAGGGTTGGAGCCGTCGCGCGGTAGCGGAGCTGACGCGCGGGCGGAAATCGAAATCGCGTACGATTTCGGGGGGGGACAGCGAGCGTAAGCGAGCGGGCGCCGCTGAGCGAGGCTGCGTTTTGAGTCGCTCTAAAATTCCGGCTTGCCAGCCTTTGGGACGGCGATGTTTTCGCCTGGCCAGTATTCCACGATGTTCTCGGCACAGATTTGTTCGGCCCAGCCCGCGAGGCTGCGAAGATAGGTGATATTCGCGGTCCAGGGCGTCGTAAAGACTTCAGGATCCTCGACAGTATAGGTCATCCGCAGACCCTCGCCGGATTTCGGGTCGACGGGAAAAGCACCGGCTGGCCCGGTCCGCCGCACATGGAACGCAAGTGCCGCTTTCGCGTCATTCACGTCGATGAGGTGGTACCGCTCGACCAGATGCATCGCAGCGCTATGCGGCGTGCCGTAGCGGTCCACCATTGAAACGGGTCCTACCTTGACGCCGACCGTATCGATCACAAGCGTATCGCCTTCCCAATGGGCCACCGAATCGCCCATCGGTTTCGGTATCAGGTTTCTGGGATGCGTGGCGTTCATGCGCACATGCCGGACCTGATCGTCCTGGGGGTACAGCATCAGCAGTTCATCGCCGTTCCATACGAACTGCACCCCCAGCTGAATCGTGAACGCATAGGGTGGCTCATAGGCGGCGCACTGGTTGGACGGGTCCGGGTTGATCCTGCCTCCCAGGGAGAGTTCGCCCGCTTTCTTCACGACTGCGGCAGCAGCGGGTTTGAGGATGGGGTTGTTGTAATCGCCGACCAGCGGCAACGGATCGCCGCCACCGTTCGGGGTGTGATCATCCATCGGCCGGCGGAGATTGACCAGCGGTCCGGGGCCCGATGCGGGTAGCTCCGGGTCCATGGCATTGCGTTGCCAGCGGCCGGCAAAATCCGGATGGGTGTTGGCGGTCTGCGCGCTGGCCGGCCCGAAGGCCGCAAAGGCGGCCAACGCGAGGCCGGCCGATACGCAATTCCAAACTTTATCTCCAGTCCACAAATCCATTGTCCCAACCCCCGACGGATTGTGTTTGAGCAATGTCATCAATGGCCGGCAACGGGCGGCCAGTTCATTTTTATAGCGTATCGCGCCAATCGCGTCTTGCCTTCGATGCTCCGGGTCCCTCTATGTTTCCCGCCTGGAAATGGAATCGCATGTCCTGTTCGGCCAGCAAGAAACCGGTCATCCTCTCATGGAGCGGAGGCAAGGATTCCTGCCTTGCGTTGAACGAGTTGCTGGCTTCGCCGGATTTTCAGGTCGCGACACTCCTGACCACCATAACCCGCGATTACGGGCGGATCAGCATGCATGGTGTCCGGACAGTTCTGCTCCAGCATCAGGCGGAGAGTCTCGGATTGCCGCTGCAACAGGTGTCCATTTCAAAATCTGCTACGAATGCGGAGTATGAGAGCTGCATGGCGGAAGCACTGACTGCATTCCGCGACCACGGCATTGAAACAGTCGCGTTCGGCGATCTTTTTCTCGAAGATATCAGGGCCTATCGCGACCGCTTTTTGGCGCGACACGGAATGACGGGGCTTTATCCGCTATGGCAGCGGCATACGGGAACCGCGATTCGCGATTTCATCGCCGCGGGTTTTAAAGCTGTCATCACTTGTGTCGATCCGCGGCAGCTCGATCCCGCCTTCGCGGGACGCGTCATCGACGAGCAGCTTCTGTCGGAACTTTCACCGGGCTGTGACCCGTGCGGTGAGAACGGCGAATTCCACACTTTCGTTTTTGACGGTCCCATCTTCGAAAAGCCGGTGCGATTTGTGAAAGGCGAGATCGTGTGCCGTGACTCCTTCTGGTTCTGCGACCTGATTCCGGCATGAGCCAGACCGGCGCGAATCGCATTGTGTCGTTCCTGCCGGCTGCAACCGAGATGATTTACGCGCTTGGACTCGGCGACCGGCTCATCGGCGTCACGCATGAATGCGATTATCCTCCGGAAGCGCAGCACAAGCCGGTGGTGGTCCGCACCGTCTTGCCGAATGGGCTGACGCAGCGCGAAATCGATGACGCGGTGTCCGCACGCCTGAAACAGGGACAAAGCCTGTATGAAGCAGATGCTGAAGCGCTCATGCGAATCGGACCGGACCTGATCATTACGCAGGATCTGTGTTCGGTTTGCGCGCCGGCAGGCCATGAGATTTCGCAGCTATTGAAGCTGCTGCCGGCAAAGCCGGAGATTCTCTGGCTCGCGCCAAAAAATCTCGACGGTATCTTCGACAATCTGCGGGAAATCGCAAACGTGACTGGCCGGACGGTGAAAGCCGAATCGCTGATCGCGGGGCTTCGCCGGAAACTCGAACACATCAGCAAGTCAGTCGCCGCTGATGGCACACGTCCACGCGTTTTCTGCATGGAATGGCTGGATCCGGTGTACTGCTCGGGTCATTGGGTGCCGGAAATGGTTGAATGGGCCGGCGGTATCGACGCTCTGGCGCGCGCGGGCAGCGAATCGGTCCGCATTGCATGGCGCGACGTGCTCGAATATGCGCCGGAGCTCATTGTCGTTGCACCATGCGGATTCGATCTCGAACGCGCAGCGCAAGCGGCAGAAGAACTCCTTCCGGCATTCCCGGGCTGGCGCGATGTTCCCGCGGTCCGTTCGTCACGCGTATTTGCCGTCGATGCAAATTCCTATTTTGCGCGGCCCGGTCCGCGCGTCGTCGACGGCACACGGTTGCTCGCGCATTTGATTCATCCCGGAGCCGTCACCTGGGCTGGTCCGCCGGCTTATCGTCGGGTGGCGTGCTGATGAGCGGCGTGACGAAGCGCTGCTGGAAATGTGGCGCTGCATTCATCTGTTCCGCGCATGCGTCGGGCTGCTGGTGCGAGAAGTATCCGCCGCTGAAGCCGGCGGAAGGGAGGGATTGCCTTTGTCCGCATTGCCTCGCCACCGCTGCAGCGCAGCCGGCAGATGCGAGGTCACCCCTGGTCGAAGGCGAAGACTATTATCTGGAGGGCGCGGCGATTGTGTTCACCGCTGCTTATCATCTCAGACGCGGTTACTGTTGCGGCAGCGGATGTCGCCATTGCCCATACAACGACGTCGGCCAGTCCCGCGCGGAAGGATTGTTGTAAATCCAGTCAAGTAACCAGTTCACCCGCGTGTTCTCGCTTTTTCCAGTGCCAACGCTTCCGCTTCGGGTTGGCTCGACGATATCCGGGCGGCGAGCACGGAAACCAGCCATAATGCCGCGGCGATGCCGACGAGCGCCATGGCCCAGCGCAGCGCGCTCGCAACACCGGCAGCCGTAATCGTGGGCCATGGAAATTGCCGCAAAATCTCAAAGCGATCACCCATCCAGTGCCACGCCGTGTGGCCGACGATGACCGAGAGAATGATTGTCCCCATGCGTTCGGCGACAACATACCGAAACAGAATATCGAGTACGG
>JAGWSK010000359.1 GCA_028869355.1 Alphaproteobacteria bacterium
CCAATCTCACGCCGGAAAGTGGCTTCGTTGAACTTGCATTCGAATGTCTGATGCCCGATGGCCGTGCCGGGAAAGTCGATGGCGAACGTGAACTCGGGCTCCGTCGATGGCAACAGATTCACACTCGCATCGGCTGACTGCACCGTGACCGGCCGCCGCACGATGATGGTTTCGCGGCGGCCGATATCCAGCTCGCGCATGCCTGCCTCATCCAGCAGCCGCAGAAATGACAGAGCATCGCCATCGAGGAAGGGTGGTTCGGGACCGTCCAGCTCGATCAGGCAGTCGTCAACGCCCACCGCGGAAAATGCAGCCAGCAAATGTTCGGTCACTCCGACAGAGCCGCCGTTCTCGCCAATAACCGTTGCGAAGCGCGAATCGAGAATGTTGCTCCACAGTGCGGTGATGACGGGGCGCTCGGGCAAGTCGCTGCGGCAAAACCGGATGCCCGTTTCGCCGGCAGCGGGACGAATGCGCATTTTGACCGGGTTTCCGGCATGCAGTGCGATGCCTTCGACCGCAATCTCACGCGCGACCGTCCGGCGTGGCACCATCAGGAACCGGTCCTTTGCCGCTTCAGAAATGCCGGTATTTCGAAATTCTCGCCGGCATTTGCGAACAGGTCGTCAGCGCGTGCTTTCGGCTGCGTGCGTTCGACCGGCGAGGGCACAGACACATCGCCGGAGACATTTCCGCGCTGCAGTGTCAATGCGGCGGCATCGGTCCGAACATCCTCGCGAAAAACGTCCATATCCACAGTCTTGCGAATGTCAAAACGGGGCTCCCTTGGCACGGGAGGTGCCTCGCGCTTGCGGCCGCCGAACAGTCCAAAGACGCGCCGCTTTGGCCGCTCCCGCACAACCGGCGATGGAGACATTGGAGGAAAGGAACGCGGCAGCGTTTCCGTAATCACCGGCGAATCCGCGCCGCCGAGAATCATCGGCTCCTCCACCGTCGGACAGACGTCTGCGTCCGCCGCCGGTTCCTGCGATAAGATGGTCAGCGTCTCCGGTTGAAGCTGTGGAGCGGCGACATCCGCCTCCACCGCTTCTGCGCTGCCCGGTTCGGCAGCTTTTCGCCGCCCGGGAAACTTTTGCACATTATCTGCCTGCCGGGCCTGTTCAGCATCGATTCCGGTCGCAACGACAGATACACGCACCCGGCCTTCCATCTCTTCCGACAGCGCGCTGCCGAACAGGATGTTGGCATCCCCGTCGACTTCCGCGCGAATCCGGTTCACAGCCTCGTCAACTTCAAACAGCATCAGGTCCGGGCCGCCGGTGACATTGATCAGTACCGCGCGCGCGCCCTTCATCGAAACATCATCGAGAAGCGGATTCGAGATCGCCGCCTCCGCGGCTTTCAGGGCGCGGCCTTCGCCTGCCATTTCGCCGGTGCCCATCATCGCTTTTCCCATTTCCGACATGACTGTTTTGATGTCGGCGAAGTCTCGATTGATCAAACCCGGCATCACGATCAGGTCCGTGACACCGCGAACGCCGGAATGCAGCACATCGTCTGCCATCGCAAAAGCCTGAGCGAAGGTCGTGCGTTCATTCGCCACGCGGAACAAATTTTGATTGGGAATGATGATCAGCGTATCGACATGGCTCTGGAGTTCTTCGATGCCGCGCTCGGCAACCCGCATGCGCCGGTCGCCTTCGAAGTGGAACGGCTTCGTCACCACCCCGACTGTCAGAATTCCCTGTTCGCGAACGGCCCGCGCAATCACAGGCGCGGCGCCCGTGCCGGTCCCGCCTCCCATGCCCGCGGTGATGAACACCATATGAGATCCGGCAAGCGCTTCGAGTATTTGGGGCAGGGATTCAGTGGCGGCGCCCTGACCGATCTCCGGCTTTGCACCGGCCCCCAGCCCCTGCGTGAGTTCGGCCCCAAGCTGGATTTTGCGCTCCGCTTTTGAAAGCAGGAGCGCCTGTGCGTCGGTATTGGCGGCAAGAAAGCTGACACCTTCCAGACGCGCACTGATCATATTGTTGACCGCGTTGCCGCCGGCGCCGCCGATCCCAAGTACGGTGATACGCGGCTTGAGTTCTTTTGCCTCTTTTGCCTCAGGCACCGCGAAATTGATCGTCATGATGACCTCTCCATTAGAGCGAAGCGATGCTTCGAAGTTGCGGGATCACGCGGTTGAAGCCGCGTCATCCAAAAAACCTTTCCGTGATCCAATGAGCGATGCCGTTGCGCGGTGGTGCGGCAATAACCGGCGGGCTTGGATCGGTTGATTCGGCTTCCGTCGTGGCGGCAGAAATCAGAAGCCCGAGCGCCGTGGCGCAGCCCGGGCCGGTGCAGGAGGCCGCCAGTCCCGGGAAACTTTGCGGCGATCCGAGCCGCACCTGTTTGTTCAAAATTCCCGCTGCCACATCGCGCACACCGGCGAGCTGCGACGCGCCACCCGTCAGGACCGCGCGTCTGCCCGCGGAAACGTCGAATCCCGATTTTTCCAGACGTTCGCGAACGCAACCGAAAACATCTTCGATACGGGCACGGATGATCCTGGCGACATGCGCCCGCCGCACCCGGCTGTTACCGCGCTCGCCCTCCTCGCCCATCAACGGTACTTCGATCAGGTCGTCGCCCGAATCCGTTTCGCCGAGCGCGGATCCGTAAAGTGTTTTGATCCGCTCCGCAGCCGCCAACGGCGTGGACAGCATGAACGCGATGTCCTTGGTGACATCCATGCCGCCGGCCGCGAAAGTGTCTGCGTGAACCAGCGCGTTATCGCGAAAGACGCAGACCGACGTACAGCCTGCACCCATATCGATCAGAGTCACTCCGAGCGACATCTCGTCGGGCGTAAGTGTTGCAATCGCGCTGGCATAAGGCGCGAAGAGTTGGCGCGAAATGGTGAGTTGCCGGCGCTCAACGGCAAGCCGGAGATTCTGCAGCGGTGCAGAGCGGACCGCGACCGCATGCACCGATACGCCGAGGCGATCGCAGACCATGTTGCGTGGATCGGAAATGCCGCGCGTCTGATCCACGACATATTCCGTCGGCGCAGCCTGAATGGCCTCCAATCCGGGCTCGCGGCAACGGCCCTTGGCATCCGCCAGTAGCATACGAAGATGCGGGTCGCTGACCACCACGTTTGATCCGGCCGCCTCAGCGCGCGCATGGATGCTTTTCGGTTGCCCGCACTGGACCGAAAGCATTACGTCCTGCACGCGCTGATCCGCGAGTTCCTCAGCCGCCTCAACGGTTTCGCCGATGGACTGCTCGGCGAGATCGACATTGACCACGGTACCCGAACGTATGCCCCGCGATTCGCGCAGTGCCGCGCCGAGCACGCGGATTCCCCGCTGCTCCACGCGGCCGATGATGCAGATGATCTTTGATGAACCAACATCCAGCGCGGCGATCAGACCGCTCCGGGGTGTGGCAGGCCTTGCGCCATTTTGCCGGCCATTGCTCCGTATACGAAATACTTCCCCCATCCAGGACCCCTATACTCAGGCGCGGCGCTCGCGCGGGACAGGCCGCGAATCACCATTGCGTAGCTTAAACACGTAATTGTCCGGATAGCGAAGGTCGATCACATCGATATCGCGCTCCAGTACGCCTTTCTCGACGATCAGCTTTTCCAGATCCGCAAGCTGCCTTTCCCATCCCTGTTCGGGCAGGCGAACCACGACACCGCCGGCAAGATGGACATCCCAGCGCCGGTCGCCGACGCGCTCCAGGGCCTCGAGACGCGCGTCAATCGCCCGCTGCTTGCGGACCGCATCGACAATCGGCGGAGCGGCATCCGGCGCACCCTCGCCCAGCAATAGCGGCAGACGCGGGAACGCGGTCCTGTCGGCGGAGGTAATGATCGCCCCTGACCGCTCGACCACCCAAACCGATTCAGCGCTGCTCCACAGCGCAAAGGGGCGCTTCTCGATCAGACGCACCGAAACCTCATCCGGAAAAATGCGGCGCACTTCGGCATCGCCGACCCAGGGAAGCTCGAGCAATCGCGTGCGGGCCGCACCGGGTTTGACCGCAAACATTGGATCGCCAGGCTGAATGGCGAGCGCCTCATAGGCGGCATCGGCCGCGGTGCGTTCTTCGCCCGATAGCGATATTCTGTGCACCGCAAATCCCCGCGCCGCCAATCCGCGTTCGGTGCTGCGTTCCACTGCGTCGGCGGTAGCCCCGATATACCCGCCGTGCCAGACCCCGGCCGCAACCGCGGCGACCGCCAGAGAGCAGGACAGCACCAGCACGGGACGTCGCGGAATCAACTCAAATAGCCGGCGGCCCGCGCCATCACCCGGCTTGGGCCGCTTTACCTTCATCTTCCGCATGACGCGTCCTCAACCATCCAGCGAACCAGCGCGCCGAATGACATCCCGATATGTTTTGCCTGCTCGGGCACCAGTGAGGTCGGCGTCATTCCGGGCTGCGTATTGACCTCCAGCACCACCAGCCTGTTGCTGCCATTGGTATCGTCGAAGCGAAAATCGGTGCGTGACACGCCCCGGCAGTCCAGAGCCGCGTGCGCGCGTTCGGCGAGGCTCATTGCCTCACGCGCCACGGAATCGGGGACCTCGGCGGGAATCACGTGGCGCGAACCACCCGGAACATATTTGGCGTCGTAATCGTAAAAACCGGTGGTGGGCAGGATTTCGGTGATGCCCAGGGCGCGCACCCCGGCCTCACGTGAGCCCATCACCGCAACGGTCAATTCCCGTCCCGGAATATATTCTTCAACCATGACGTATTCGCCGAGATTCCAGTCCGGCGCAGCAAGTGCCCCGGGAGGGCCGTTGCTGCCTTCACGGACGATGAAAACGCCGACACTCGAACCTTCCGAGATCGGCTTCACGACATAGGGCCGCGCCATCTGGTGCTCGGCGGCGACGCGTCTGCGTTCGGCAGTGATGCTGTGAGCGACCGGAAGACCCGCCGCGCGAAATGCCGCCTTGGCTCTCTCCTTGTGCATGGCGAGCGCAGACGCCAGCACACCCGAATGGGTGTAGGGAATCTCCAGGAGCTCCAGCAGCCCCTGCACACAGCCGTCCTCGCCCCAACGCCCGTGCAGCGCATTGAATACGGCGTCAGGCCGTGCTTCGTGCAGAAGCTCTGCGAGGTCGATACCGGCATCGATCTCGACCACGTCATACCCTTCGCTGCGCAAGGCGTTCGCACATTCGCGCCCGGAGGAGAGGCTGACCTTCCGCTCCGCCGACCGGCCACCCAAAAGAACCGCGACGCGCTTCATGTTTCCGGCCGCCCGATGCGTTTGATTTCCCATTCCAGTTGCACGCCGGATTTGGTCCTGACGCGCGCGCGCACTTCTTCGCCCAGAGCCTCGATATCGGATGCGCTGGCATCACCCGTATTGATCAGAAAATTGCAGTGTTTCTCCGATACCTGGGCTGAGCCATGCATCAAGCCACGGCAACCGGCATCGTCGATCAACTGCCAGGCCTTTTGTCCGGGCGGATTGGTGAAGGTCGATCCGCCAGTCTTGCTGCGCACCGGCTGAGTACTCTCACGCTGCGCGACCAGAGCCTCCATCCGGGCACGGATTTGTTCGGGGTCGCCGGCCTCGCCCTTGAGAATTGCATCGATGTAGATGACGTTCTGCGGATCGGAATGCCGGTAGCGGAAACCCATTTCGGCGGGGCGAAGCGTCAGCAATTCGCCGCGCTCGTCCACGGCCCGCGCCTCGACAAACACGTCTTTCGTCTCACTGCCGTAACATCCCGCATTCATGGTCAGAGCGCCGCCGATGGTGCCCGGGATTCCGCGCAGGAATTCCAGACCGGCAATGCCCGCGTCGGCCGCAGCACGCGCAACCGCTGCATCGAGTGCTGCGGCTCCGGCCCGAATGCGGTATCCATCCAGCGCTTCGATGCGGCCGAATGCAGCGGGAAGGCGAATGACGACACCCGGAATCCCGCCGTCGCGGATCAGCAGATTCGAACCGACGCCGATCGCGGTCACCGGCACGCCCGCCGGTTTGTCCGCCATGAATTGGCGCAAGTCGTCGATGTCGGCAGGACGAAAGAGCACGTCTGCGGGACCGGCGGCACGAAACCAGACAAGGTCCTTGAGCGGCGCCGTTTCGGCATAGCGGCCGCGAACCGATGGAAGCCGGTTGGTCAACGCGTTCACTCGGAAGCTCCGTAACGTTCCAGAGCACCCTGCAATCCCGCTGCCCACTGTGAGATCGAACCGGCGCCGAGGCACACGATTGCGCCCTGCGGTTGGGCCAGTGGAGCGACAAGGTGAGGAAGATCCTCGGGACCATCGATTGTGAACACACGCTTGTGCCCATGCGCGCGCAACCCTTCGGCCAGCGCATCGCGATCCACGCCGGGAATCGGCGCTTCACCGGCGGCATAGACCGGCGCGACAACGGCGGTATCGGCGCTGTTGAGGCAGATGCAGAACTGATCGAAAAGATCGCGCAGGCGCGTATAGCGATGCGGCTGAATCACCGCGGTTACGGGCCCGGAATAGGCTTGCCGCGCCGCTTTCAGTACGGCTGCGATTTCGACCGGATGGTGACCGTAATCATCGATGATGGCTGCGCCGTTCCACTCTCCGACGCGGGTAAAGCGGCGCTTCACGCCGCCGAAGCGATCGAGCGCGCGTTTGATTGCGTCGTCGCCGATGCCCAATTCGCGGGCCACTGTAATTGCCGCGACCGCATTCGAAACATTGTGTTCTCCCGGCATCGGCAGCCGCAAACCGGCAAGGCCGGTGGTGCTTTGCTTCCGGCGGTCATGGAACACAACATCGAAATGCGAGGCGCCTTCGGAGAAGGAAATATTGACCGCGCGTGCATCGGCCTGAGGACTGAATCCATAGGTGATGATCCGCCGGTCACGGACGCGCGCAATGATCCCCTGCACATCCGGATGATCCGCGCACATCACCGCGAATCCATAGAAGGGCAGGTTTTCCACGAAGGTCTGGAATGCCGATTTGACCTTTTCAAAGTCGCCGTAGAAATCGAGATGCTCGGGATCGACGTTGGTCACGATGGCGACTGTGGCCGGCAACCGCAGGAATGTGCCGTCGGACTCATCGGCTTCAACCACCATCCATTCGCCCGCACCGAGTCGGGCATTGGTGCCGTAGACGTTGATGATGCCGCCGTTCACGACCGAGGGGTCGAAGCCGCCGCTCTCGAACAGCGACGCCACCATGGTCGTCGTTGTTGTCTTGCCATGAGTGCCCGCGACGGCGACCGAGCGCTTCAGGCGCATCAGTTCAGCCAGCATTTCGGCGCGCCTTACGATCGGCAGACCATGTGTGCGCGCTGTGGCAAGCTCGGGGTTGTCCGCTTTGACCGCAGAGGAATAAACGACGACTGCCGCATCGCTGACATTTTCGGGCTTGTGCCCAATGACGACCGGAATACCAATATCCCGCAACCGTTTGACATTCCCGCTGTCGGCGGCATCCGAGCCCTGCACGCGGTATCCGAGTTCATGCATCACCTCGGCGATGCCGCTCATGCCGATGCCGCCAATGCCGATGAAATGGATCGTGCCGATGGAAAGCGGCACGCGCATCGCAGCAACATGTCGCCCAGGATTGCTCATCGCGCGTGTTCCGCAAGCTGTTGGGCGAGATCGGCGAGCCGCTGCGCCGCGTCGGGATGGCCAAGCGCTTTGGCGGCCGCAGCGCGGTCCGCGAGCGCGGCGGGATCGGCAAGAATTTCCGTCAACATGCCGGCCAGCTTGGCCGCATCGAGTTGGCTTTGCGGCACCACCCAGGCGGCGCCGGCGCGCTCCAGCACTGCAGCGTTCGCAGCCTGATGATCATCCATCGCAAACGGATATGGGATCAGGATCGCGGGCCGGCCGATGACCGTGATTTCACTCAGAGTCGAAGCGCCACTGCGTGCGATGATGAGATGCGCCGATGCCATACGCTGCGGGAGGTCGTTGAAGAATGCCGCCGTCTCGTATTTCAATCCGGAAGCTCTGTAGGCACCGTCCACCATTTCGATGTCTTCGGCGCGCGCCTGTTGTGTGATCAGGAGGCGCCGGCGCAAATCCGGCGACAGCATGCCAAGCGCTGCGGGCACCAGTTCGGAAAGAGCACGCGCACCCTGGCTGCCGCCAAAAATCAGCAGGCGGATCTGTTCGCCGGGTTGTGGCGGCATATAGGGCGTATCGCGCATCAGCGCCGCGGCGGGGCGCACAGGATTGCCGGTGAAAACGATTTTTTCCGGGTGAGGCGGGGCAAAGCGCGCAAACGGAAATGAAGCCGCGATCCGGTTGACACGCGCCGCCAACAGCCGGTTGACCCGGCCGGGAACCGCATTCTGCTCGTGCACCGCGGCAGGAATATGCGCGATAGAAGCCGCCATCATCACGGGCAGGCTGGGATAGCCGCCAAAGCCGACCACTGCCTTGGGCCGCAGGCGGAGAAACTTCCGCAACGCGGCAATGACACCCCACAAAATCGTTGCCAGAGCCGAAGCACGTCCCAATGCTCCGCGCCCGGCGAAAGTTGCAGCCGGCACGGTGGCGATTTCGGCACCGGGAAAAGCCTGGCTGTAATTGTGGCCACGGCCGTCTGTCATCACCACCACGCGGCAGCCGCGGCGCACGAGCTCACCCGCAACCGCCTGGGCCGGAAACAGATGCCCTCCGGTGCCGCCCGCGGCGAGGATAAATGGGCCGCTCACAACACCAACTCTTCGGGCCAGACCGGCCGGTTACGCGTCAATCCGAGCGCAAATCCCATGGTCAGGGCGATCGCGAAGAGCGATGAACCGCCATAGGAAATGAACGGCAGCGTCATGCCTTTGGCGGGCAAAATCGAAAGCGACACACCCATATTGATGAAGGCCTGCATGCCGGTGACCGCGGCGAGACCGGCCCCGGCCAATTGCACGAACGGGTCCCTGGCCCGTGCAGAACGGAGCAATAGCCGGACCGTCAACACCCCAAACAGAATGGCGATCACGCCGCAAAGAAAGACACCGAATTCCTCGCCTGCGACCGCATAGACGAAATCGGTATGCGCATCCGGAAGCCGATACTTGATCGTCCCGGCGCCTGGACCGACACCTGTTATTCCGCCGGCGCGAAACGCTTTCAGTGCAAGTCCGGTCTGATAACCGCCGCTATTGAAAAATTCCGCAAATCTTTCCCGGACATGGGGATGGACCAGCCAGGCAAGCCCGAACACGGCGGAACCGCCGGCCGCCAATCCCGCCATGGCCAGCCGCGAAATTCCTGCAAAGAACAACATCGCCACGCACAGGGCCGATAGCAATGCGGTTTGACCGATGTCCGGTTGCAGCAGCAGAATGGCGAGCGCCGGTGCAAGAAAAATTGCGGTCCATACCTCGCCCGCAAAGCCGTGCTTCAATTTGTCGGCCATGAACATCGCAGCGAGAATCGTGAAGCCCGGTTTGAGGAATTCCGATGGTTGGAGTTTGAAGCCGGCAAAATCCAGCCAGCGATGCGCACCGTTCACATCGGCGCCTGCCACGAGCGCGAGAAGCGCGCCGATGACGGCGAGCGCGTATACGCATGCCGCCACTATTCGCGTCTGTTTCAAATCCAACAGCGTCGTCGACAGCAGGATGGCGACCGCCATCAGTGCAAAAGCGAGTTGCTTCAGCGCGTAGGAAAAATTCCCGGCCGCATTCCGATGCCCCGTCGCGGCGGGACTCGCCGCGAATGCCAGGAAAATCCCGATCGTGAGCAGTGCGACGATGCACAAAAAGCTGACGCGGTCGAGACTCGACCACCAGCGGGCGAACGGCGAAGTGTCCGAACGCGACGTCATGCCGAGTGCTCCATCGGCGATGGGTGGCGCTGGAGTCCTTCGAGTTTCCTGGCGAGTTCCCGAAACACATCTCCACGCTGCTCAAAATCGCGGAACTGATCGAATGAGGCACAAGCCGGCGACAGCAGGACAACGGGATCCGGCGCGGAACTGTCTCGCGCATCGTCAAAGGCCGCGCGGATGGCCCGTTCGAGATTGCCGGCCTGCATCAGCGGCACGCGGCCGGACAACGTCGTTTCGAATTCCGGAGCAGCCTTTCCGATCAGATAGGCTTTTCGGATGCGGGGAAAAAACGACGACAGGCTGGCGATACCGCCTTCCTTGGCGAGCCCCCCGGCAATCCAGAATATGTCCGAATAGCAGGCCAGAGCGCGCGCTGCGGCGTCCGCATTGGTCGCCTTGGAATCATTGATGAAGCGCACCTTGCCGATGCGGCCGACTTCCTCGATGCGATGGGCAAGTCCGGGAAATCTCGCAATGGCCGGCATGATGGCGCGCCGGTCGGGCACGAGCCGGCGCACCGCCGCATAACAGAGCGCCGCATTCTGCCAATTATGCGCGCCAGGCAAATGAGTCGCTGTCTTCAAATCCCCAATCAGCTCGGCCGATTGGCCCCAGGCGTCGTAAAGCTTCCCGTCAATGACGAAGATGCCGTCGCCCAAAACCTTTCCGACTGCCACCGCAACGGCATGATTGCCGCGCTGCGCAGCCATCCCCGTGTAGATCGCGGCGGAATCCGGATCGTCGACGCCAACCGCGACACAGCCGTCGTCCGCAACCTGGGCGAGGAGCTTGCCCTTGACGGCGGCATAGCCTGCCATCGAACCGTGGCGGTCGAGATGATCGGGCGAGAGATTTGTCAGCAGCGCAACATCGGCGACGAGGTGCGGTGCGAGATCGATCTGGTATGACGAAACTTCCAGGACATAGAGGGTGGACGGTTTGGGGGGCGGCAGGTCAAGCGCGGCGCGGCCGATATTTCCGCCGGCCAGCGCCTCAAAGCCGCAGGCTTTGAGCACATGCGCGATCAACGCAGTGGTGGTCGATTTTCCGTTCGTGCCGGTAATCGCGACAATGGGCGCCTGCCCCTTCGCTCCTGCAACCGGCCGAATGGTCCGCGCAAACAATTCGAGATCGCCGATCACTTCGGCGCCGGCGGCACGCGCCCGGCGCACAACCGGGTGTGGCTCCGGATGCGTCAGCGGCACTCCCGGACTCAAAACCAGTGCAGAAATCTCATCCCAGGGCCACGATTCCCAGTTGTCGACATGGGCGCCTTTGCCGGACGCAGTCTTGCGTCCCGCTTCGCGATCGTCCCATGCGAAAACTCTGGCACCGCCGGCATTCAGCGATTCAATCGCAGAGATGCCGGATCGCGCCAATCCGAACACGCCAACGGATCTATCCCGAAATGAGGTGACTTCGATCATCTGCGCCTCACCGCAGCTTCAACGTCGACAGTCCGACCAGCGCCAGAACGACCGCGACAATCCAGAATCGGATGACAATGGTCGGTTCGCGCCAGCCGAGCTGCTCGAAATGATGATGAATCGGCGCCATTTTGAAGACGCGCCTGCCGGTGGCTTTGAACGAGACCACCTGAACCATGACGGAAACTGCTTCCACGACAAACAGGCCGCCGACTATCGCAAGAACGATTTCATGTTTGACGGCGACCGCCGTGGCGCCCAACACGCCGCCAAGGGCCAGTGATCCGGTATCGCCCATGAACACCATCGCGGGCGGCGCATTGTACCAAAGGAAACCAAGCCCGGCGCCGATCAGGGCCGCCATGACAACTGCAAGCTCGCCCGTGCCGGGCACGTAGTTGATCTGGAGGTAATCGGCAAAGCGCACATTCCCGACGAGGTAGGCGATCAGCAGGAACGTTCCGGCCGCGATCATCACCGGCACAATCGCCAGGCCATCGAGCCCATCGGTCAGATTGACCGCGTTGGAAGAACCGACAACGACCAGCGCGCCGAAAATGATGAAAAACCACCCGAGTTGCCACAGAGCCCCCTTGAAAAATGGCAATGCGACAGCTCCGGTCAGCGGCGGCGCCTGCAGGCGCATGAGGAAATAAACCGCCGATCCGGCGACCACGAGCTGGACCAGGATTTTCGTTCCTGCCCGCACGCCCGCGGCCGAGCGCTTCGCAACTTTCATGAAATCGTCCATGAAGCCGAGCAGACCGAATGCAAAGGTCACCAGCAGCACGGCCCAGACATATTGATTGGAAAGATCCGCCCACAGCAGAGTCGAAACCACAAGGGCGATAAGAATGAGAAGCCCGCCCATGGTGGGCGTACCCTGCTTCTCGATGATATGACGCTTGGGTCCGTCTTCGCGGATCGGCTGACCCTTGCCCTGCATCTCCTTCATCTTGCGGATGAACCATGGGCCGATGAAGAAACAGATCACCATGGCGGTGACGACGGCGCCGGCGCTCCGGAACGTGAGATACCGGAAAACATTCAGTATCCGGTAGTGACCCATCATCGGGACGAAGAGGTAATAGAACACCTGACGTTTCCCTATGCAGTGGCGGGTTCGCGTTTCTTCAACGCTTCGACGATCACGGACATGCGGCTGCCGAGCGAACCCTTGACCAGCACCACGTCGCCCTGACGGACGAGGTTGATGACATCGGAAGCAAGCTCGGCGGAAGTCTCGCGCCAGGCGCCGCGCCTGGACTGCGGAATTTCGGACCACAGGGCACGCATATGCGGCCCGCAGAGAAATACGAGATCGGATTTTGCCGCGGCAATATCGCCGGCAAGCCCGGCGTGCAGGCGGTCGCTGCCGGCGCCCAATTCCAGCATGTCGCCCAAAACCGCAATCCGCCGTCCATTGCGGGCCAAAGGCGCGGCCGCCAATACGTCCAGCGCCGCCGCCATCGAAGCGGGATTGGCGTTGTAGCTCTCGTCGATGATTTCAATGTCTCCGGCCGTGGCACGCGCGCCACGGCCCTTGAGTGCTCCGAAGCTGCTCAATTCTGTGGCGGCACGGTCGATGTCACCGCCGGCCAGCTTGATCGCCGCAAGGCCGGCCAGCGCATTCATCGCCAGATGACGGCCGGGGGCCGCGATGCGAAAACCAATTTCGCGGCCGAAAATCTTCGCCGCCGCTTCCTGACCTCCGTCGGCCGGTGTCACCGAGATCAGCCGGGCGTCGGCGCTGTCCGCTGAACCGAAGGAAGCAACAGTTTTGATCTTCAGTTCTTCGGCGCGCCGCTTCAGCCGCCCAAACTGAACATTGTCCGCCGGGAGAACACAGGCACCGCCGGATTCGATGCCCTCGAGAATCTCGGCCTTGGCATCGGCGATCGCCTCGATCGTACCGAAGAACTCAAGATGCGCCGCAGCGACGGTGGTGATCACGGCCACATGCGGCCTGACGTGGCGGACCAGATTTCTGATTTCGCCGGCATGGTTCATGCCGATTTCAAAAATCCCGAAAGCTGTGTCGCGCGGCATCCGCGCGAGGCTCAACGGCACGCCCCAGTGGTTGTTGTACGAGGCGGCGGAAGCGGCAACCCTGCCCGCGGGCGCCAGCATTATCCGCAGCATTTC
>JAGWSK010000360.1 GCA_028869355.1 Alphaproteobacteria bacterium
GGATATTTCGGCTACAGTTTCCTGTTCGGCGAACGCGGCCTGATTGCCTGGCGTTCCACCCAGGACCAGCTTGTCGTTGCCCGACACGATCTGGCCCAGCTGCGGGACCGCCGCGAAGCCTTGCAGCACCGCATTTCGCTGCTCGATGATGACAACATCGATCCCGACCTGCTCGACGAGGTGGCACATAATCTGCTACTCGAAAGCCGCCCCGGCGAGGTCGTCATACCGCGGGAAAAGCGTTAAATTCTCAATATTTATGTTATACCTTGCCAAGTGCAATTCAGACTTGCCATAAGCGGCGAGCCGGCAGCGGCACAGATTGCAAGAAAAGCCACGGGTGAGATATGGCGCGTGCGGAAGCGACGGCTGCCGCGAATCCTGAAGCCGAATTTCCGGCGAGCGGCCGGGCCGTGGACTCTGCCACCGCGGAGCGCCAGAAGAAGTTTTACCATGACATGTTGCTGATCCGCCGGTTCGAAGAGAAGGCGGGGCAACTCTACGGTATGGGACTGATTGGCGGCTTCTGCCATCTTTATATCGGCCAGGAAGCGGTGGTCGTCGGCATGCAGGCCACGCTTGAGCCCAAGGACCAGGTGATCACGACCTATCGCGATCATGGGCATATGTTGGCCGCCGGCATGGATCCCTCCGGTGTGATGGCCGAACTGACGGGACGTTCCTCAGGCTATTCGAAGGGCAAAGGCGGCTCGATGCACATGTTCAGCCGCGAGAAAAACTTCTTCGGGGGGCACGGTATCGTCGGCGCCAATGTGCCGATTGGCACCGGTCTCGCCTTTGCCAATCGGTATCTCCGCAACGGTGCCGTATGCATCACCTATTTTGGCGATGGTGCGGCAAATCAGGGCCAGGTCTTTGAGTCCTTCAATATGGCCGCACTGTGGAAGTTGCCCGTCGTGTACGTGATTGAAAATAATCAGTATGCCATGGGAACGGCCATTCGACGCTCGACGGCTGAAGTCGAACTGTTCAAGCGCGGTTCTGCCGACGATATTCCGGGCGAGCCGGTCGATGGCATGGATGTCGAAAAGGTCTACGAGGCTGGGCGTAAGGCGGTGCAGTGGACACGCGAGGGAAAAGGCCCATACGTCCTTGAAATGAAGACCTACCGCTACCGCGGGCACTCGATGTCGGACCCGGCCAAATACCGCACCCGCGAGGAAGTCCAGCAGATGCGGGAAAAACACGATCCGATCGACACCTTCGGGGCACGACTTGTGCGCAACGGCGTCATGCGCGACGACGAGCTCAAGGCGGTGGATCGCGAGATTCGGCAGACCATCAATCACGCGGCCGAATTCGCCACCGATTCCCCCGAGCCTTCGCCGGACGAACTCTATACCGACGTGTTGAAATAGGCGCGCAATGACGCAAATCCTGATGCCTGCGCTGTCTCCAACCATGGAGGAGGGCAAGCTCGCCAAATGGAATGTCAAAGAGGGCGACACGGTGAAGCCCGGCGACGTTCTTGCGGAGATCGAAACCGACAAGGCAACCATGGAATTCGAAGCCGTGGATGCCGGCAGAGTCGCCAAAATCCTGGTGCCGGAGGGATCCGAAGGGGTGAAGGTGAACACTCCAATCGCCGAGTTGCGGCAGGAAGGCGAGGAGAGCGACGCACCTCCGGCGCGTGTACCGGCAACCGAGACCAAATCCATAAAGCAGGGCGCTGGACCACGGCCCGTCGAAATGCACAAACCTGTTCCGGTAAGGACTCCGGAAAAAGCCGTAGACCGTGCGGCAGCCCTGCCGGAGGAAATTCCCTCCGGCGCCGAATTCGTCACCATGACGGTGCGCGACGCCCTTCGCGATGCACTCGCGGAAGAGATGCGGCGCGACGATACCGTATTTTTGATGGGCGAAGAGGTTGCCCAATATCAGGGCGCGTACAAAGTCAGTCAGGGCCTGCTTGAGGAATTCGGCGACCGGCGTGTCATCGACACGCCGATCACCGAACAGGGTTTTGCAGGTCTCGGTGTGGGCGCTGCATTTGGCGGTTTACGGCCGATCATCGAGTTCATGACGTTCAATTTTGCCATGCAAGCGATTGACCAACTGGTGAATTCGGCCGCCAAGACGCTGTACATGTCGGGTGGACAAATGGGTTGCCCGATCGTTTTCCGTGGGCCGAATGGGCCGGCGGCGCGGGTGGCTGCCCAACACAGCCAGGATTATTCCTCCTGGTACGCGCACGTCCCGGGGCTGAAAGTCGTTTCTCCCTACTTTGCCGCCGACGCCAAGGGACTCCTGAAAGCGGCAGTGCGCGACCCGAATCCCGTCATTTTTCTCGAAAATGAAATCGTCTATGGCCGGTCATTTCCGGTACCGAAGCTGGATGATTTTGTGCTGCCCATCGGGAAAGCGCGGGTCATCCGCGAAGGCTCCGGCGTCACTCTGGTTGCGCATTCGATCTCCGTCGGCCTGATCATGGACGCCGCCGAAGAGCTTGCCAAAGAGGGCATCGAAGCCGAACTGATCGACCTGAGGACATTGCGGCCGCTCGACGCGGAGACCGTGATCCGGTCGGTGAAGAAGACCAATCGCGTCGTCACTGTCGAGCAGGGTTGGCCAGTCTGCTCGATAGGATCAGAGATTGCAGCTCTCGTGGCTGATGAGGCGTTCGATTATCTTGATGCACCACCGTCGCGCGTCACCGGAAAAGATGTTCCGATGCCATACGCCGCCAATCTGGAAAAGCTTGCACTGCCAAGCATTGCAGATGTTGTTTCAGCAGCCAAACGCGTCTGCTATCGCTGACGCCAACATGGCCGCCGGGGGATGAAAGCATTTCCGGATCATAAATCATGCCGCCAGATATATTAATGCCGGCGCTTTCTCCCACCATGGAGGAGGGCAAGCTCGCAAAGTGGCACGTCAAGGAGGGCGACACCGTCAAGCCCGGTGACATCCTCGCCGAAATCGAGACCGACAAGGCGACAATGGAATATGAAGCCGTGGATGAGGGCAAAATCGGCAAGCTCCTCGTCCCGGAAGGCACTGAAGGCGTGAAGGTGAATTCTCCGATCGCGCGGCTGATCACGGAAAACGGCAACGATACCGGCGCGCAGGCAGCAAAGCCTGGTCCGCGACCGGCTCCGCCACCGCCGGACCAAACGGCAAAATCTGCGCCAGCTCCATCGCAGGCGAAACCAGCGTCCGCGCCACCGTCGAAACCGGCAGTCAAATCCGGCAACGGAGCATCGGCTCAGGATGCGGAGGCTCGTGTTTTCGCCTCACCGCTGGCGAAGCGGATTGCGGAAGGCAAGGGGATCGATCTATCCCGGATATCAGGTTCTGGCCCACGTGGACGCATCATCAAAGCCGATGTCGAGGCTGCGATCGCGGCCGGAGCGCCTGAGAAGCAGGCGGCGGAGGCGCGGTCAACCAGGCCGGCAGCCGCACTGCCGGTGTCCGAGGCTCCGAGCGCTGCGCCGGCCGGTCTGGCGCTGCCCGACGCGACCCGATTCTACCAGGACGGCGAATTCGAAGCTGTGCCAAACGATTCGATGCGCAAGTCGATTGCACGCCGCCTTACTTCGGCGAAGGCGCTCGTCCCGCATTATTATCTGACCATCGAGTGTGACATTGGAGCTTTGTTGCAGGCGCGCGCGCGTTTGAACGAGCGCTCCCCCAAAGCCGACGGCGCATACAAATTGTCCGTCAACGATTTTGTCGTTAAGGCTGCGGCGCAGGCATTGATAAAACATCCGGAAGTCAATGCGAGTTGGACGGACGCCGCCATTCTCCGGCACAAGCACGCAGACATTGGAATTGCCGTCGATCTCAATCCTGGTCTCATCACGCCAATTCTGTTTCATGCCGAAACCAAAGGTCTGATTGAGCTCTCCGGTGAGATGAAGAACCTCGCGGAGCGCGCGAGGGCGAAGAAACTAAAGCCGCAGGAATATGAGGGCGGTTCGTTTGCGATTTCCAACCTCGGCATGTTCGGAATTCGGGAATTCACGGCGATCATCAATCCGCCCCACAGCGCGATTTTGGCCATAGGTTCGGCGGAGGAGCGCGCCGTCGTGCGCGACGGCAAGATCACGGCCGCCAGCATGATGTCGGTCACCATGTCATGCGATCATCGCGTAATCGACGGTGCGGTGGGAGCGCGCTTTCTTCAGACTTTGAGGGCGTATCTCGAAGAACCCGCCGCGATGTTGTTATGAGCGAGTCTTTCGATGTGATCGTTATCGGCAGCGGGCCGGGCGGATATGTTTGCGCCATCCGCTGTGCCCAATTGGGAATGAAAACCGCGATCGTCGAGCGTGAGAATCTCGGCGGCATCTGTCTCAATTGGGGGTGCATTCCCACCAAAGCGCTGCTGCGGTCGTCCGAAATCTGGCACCTCGTTCACCGGCTCAACGAGTTCGGCTTTTCCGCGTCGGATCTCAAATTCGATCTGGCGAAAATCGTCGAGCGCTCGCGAAAAGTTGCCGGCCAACTCAGCAATGGCGTGCGCACCCTGATGCGCAAGAACAAAATCACCGTGATCGACGGCAGCGCGAAACTCACGGGCAAAAAGGGCATCGCGGTCACCAAGGATGGTAAAACTTCCGCCTACGATGCAAAGAATCTTGTCCTCGCGACCGGTGCGCGCGCGCGCGAATTCAAGGGACTCGAGGCGGACGGCAAACTCATCTGGACCTACCGGCATGCCATGCTGCCGAAGGCGTTTCCGCGCTCGCTACTGGTGGTCGGATCCGGTGCAATCGGCATCGAATTTGCGAGCTTCTACCGGACACTCGGTGTAGAGGTCACCGTTGTCGAGTTGCTCGACCGCATTTTGCCGGTCGAAGATGAGGAAGTTTCGGCATTTGCCGACAAGGCCTTCCGCAAGCAGGGCATGACGATCCGAACCGCCACCACCGTCGAGAAACTGACAAAAAGCGATAACAGCGTGACGGCAGTGCTCAAGGCGAAGGACGGCTCGACCAGCACCATCACCGTTGATCGCGTGATCGTTGCGGTCGGTATTGTCGGAAACGTTGAGGATATCGGTCTGGAGCAGGCGGGGATCCGGGTCGAGAGGACTCACGTTGTTGTCAATGAGTGGTGCGAAACCGGCGTTGCGGGAATTTTTGCCATTGGCGATCTTGTGGGACCGCCGTGGCTGGCACACAAGGCGATGCACGAGGGAGTCATCGTGGCGGAGCGAATCGCCGGCGTCACCGGCGTCCACCCGCTCGACACATCGAACATTCCCGGCTGCACCTATTGCTGGCCGCAGGTGGCGAGCATCGGGCTGACCGAAGCGCGGGCCAAAGAACTTGGGCGTAAAATCAAAGTGGGAAAATTTCCAGCCATCGGCAACGGCAAGGCCATCGCGCTGGGGGAAGCGGAAGGTTTTGTTAAGACCGTATTTGATACCGAGACTGGCGAGCTTCTGGGGGCGCACATGATTGGCGCGGAAGTCACCGAACTCATCCAGGGATTTTCAATCGCCCGAGCTCTCGAAGCCACTGAAGCCGATTTGCAACATGTCGTTTTCCCGCATCCTACTCTGTCGGAAATGATGCACGAATCGGTTCTGGCGGCTGATGGCCGCCCCTTGCATATCTGATTGATAAGTCAATCGGGTCAGAAGTCCGGCTTTGCAGCCACCGGAATGGGATTCAATTTGCCAGTGACAGGGTCCTCGGCGGATTCGGCACAGACTTCTTCGGTGGGAAAGGCTCGCCCTTTGCGATAGCGGATCACCGAATTCCACTTCTCCTTGTATATTTTCGGATCATCATAGGTGACGTCCACCTGCATGCCGCTGCCATCCGGTTTGACCGTGTAGCGTTCGATCAAATGCAATTGGTCGCTGTAAGGTGCTCCATAGCGGTCGAGAAATGCTTTGGCGTTGAACCCAATCGTGTCAACGACAAGCGTGTCGCCGCTTTCATAACGGCCGACCGACTCACCGTACCAGGACGGCTTTGGATTCTTTGAGTGCGGTACGTTCAGGTAAACGTGCCGGACCTGGTGGTCGCGCTCATAAATGATGATGACCTTGTCGGGCTCCTGAAGGAATATGACCGGCTGCGGCTGCAGCAGCATCGTCGGCCCAAACGGGTAGCAAAAAGTGGCGGGCCAGAAGGGATCCTTCTCCTTTTCCGCGTTTTCGGCATTGGTCTTCATTACCGCGGCGCCTGCGGGGGTCAGAATTGGATTGGTATAGTCGCCGACCCAGAAGTTGCCACTGAAGTCCTGTCCGTTGGCGTCAACGCCGCGATCGACGTGCGTGTATCCGGGCAGATCGCCGATCGGTTTTGGCCCCGTCGGGGCAGGTGCGAGTTTGAACCGGTTCATGTTGTTCCACGGACCCAGCAGATTGGGAATCTTGCCCGCATCGGAATCTGCCGCGATCGCCAATGGCGCCGAAACCAGGAGTGAAGCAGCGGCTGCACCGGCAATGGCCATTACGACCCTATGCAAGCGCATCGAAATCCTCCGTGTAACCTATGGATATTTAGCGAACGAACGCGCCAATGTCATCGTGACACAATGCAGCTTTTCCCGGGCTGCTTGCGGGCGCCCACGCAGGCTGTGATGGCGCCGTGCTGAAGTCTTCTGGCGCCATGGCCCCGCCTGAGACGATCATCGTCATCGCCTGGTCCATTGTCATCGAAGTCGGTACAAGGCGCCGGGCGGGCAGAATGCAAAGATAGCCGCCGGTCGGGTTTGGCGTTGTCGGCACAAAAACGGCTGCCAGCTGTTCTCCCGTCGCCGAATCCGTGAAGTTCCGCATTACCAGCCCGATGGCCTTTATTCCGGGATGTGGAAAATCGACCAGGACGACACGCGCTCCATCGCCCGGCGACTGTTGGAGCACATTGACCAGTTTCTTCGAAGCCGAATAGACAGTCTCGACCACCGGTATCCGTGCCAGCAGGCCCTCGAAGGCCGCAATCAGCTTTTTGCCCGCCATCCGGGAAGCAATATTGCCCACGATATAGATCACGATCAGCGACATCGCGACCGCGATCAACCAGCGAAACACGGGGTTTTCGACCATGGGTTGCGCGCCAGGAATTCTGTCTTCAATGAACATCGAAAGACCAGATGCCACTGGAGAGCCCGCGGCGGACAAGAGTGCGAAGATGAAATCAAGAACAAACCAGACCACAATCAGCGGGATCAGCGTCAGGACGCCTGCGATCAGGCTCGACTGAACGGATTTGGTGAAACTTCTGCGCTCAACCAAGGAAGCACTCCTGAATATGGGGGTCCTCGCAATGCGGGTGCATCGAAAGATTGACAATCATTTTGCGGCCAGTGTCCCGATTCTGAAATTCGCTTGATCGCTATATCGTAATCCATGCGAATTTCGAAATCGTAAGGACACTACCAAATCTTTGATTCTAGTGTTGTTCCGGTTTCAAAAATGCGCTTGGCGCCCAATGGGAACTCATTCGAATTTCGAAACCACGACACTAGTGCGACAGGCAAAATGATCTAATCTGCCGGGGTGGATCATTAAATCAAACGGCGGAGTCTATGCCGGCAATTTCCCGTCAATTTCGCGTGCTGATCACCAGTGCGCTTCCTTACATCAATGGCGTCAAGCATCTGGGCAATGTCGCCGGCTCTTTGCTTCCGGCTGACGTGTTCGGCCGGTTCCAGCGCGCGCTCGGCCGCGAGACACTCCTGATTTGCGCCACCGACGAGCATGGCTCGGTTGCCGAACTGGCCGCCGCCGAAGCGGGACAGGATGTCCGGACCTATTGCGACGAACAGTATCGGCTGCAGAAGCGCGCGGGCGACGGATTCCTGTTGTCCTGGGACCATTTCGGACGTTCTTCCAATCGGCAGAACCATGAACTGACCCAGCATTTCGCGCGCGCATTGTGGAAGCGCGGCTTTCTCGAGCTGCGAACGACCAAACAGGTATTTTCCATCGCGGAAAACCGCTTCCTGCCCGATCGTTATGTGATCGGCACCTGCCCGCATTGCGGTTATGACCGGGCGCGCGGCGACCAATGCGAGAACTGTACCCGGGTTCTGGATCCTGTGGATCTCATCAATCCGCGTTCGGCATTGTCGGGTTCAAGTGCAATCGAAATTCGCGATTCGTTGCACCTATTTCTGAAGCAATCGCAATTCGTGCCGCAGCTGCGCGAATGGATCGGCGGCCATCGCGATGTTTGGCCGCCGCTCGTGAGTTCCATCGCCAACAAGTGGCTGGACGAAGGCTTGCATGATCGCGGCATTACGCGTGATGTCGCCTGGGGCGTGGCGGTGCCCGATGACATTGCCGATGGCCGACTGAAGGGCAAAGTGTTCTATGTCTGGTTCGACGCCCCCATAGAATATATCGGCGCCACCTGGGAATGGGCTGATGCCAATGGTAAAGGCGATGCTTGGCGCGACTGGTGGTTCGGCGAGAAATCCCGTGATGTGCGCTATTACCAATTCATGGGAAAGGACAATGTCCCTTTCCATACGGTCGGATTTCCCGTGACGATTATGGGTTCGGGCGAGCCGTGGAAGCTGGTGGACCGGCTGAAGGGATTCAACTGGCTGAATTACTATGGCGGAAAGTTCTCCACCTCGCAGAAGCGGGGGGTGTTCATGGAACCGGCGTTGGAGATTCTTCCGGCCGATTATTGGCGCTATTACCTGATGGCCGCCGCGCCCGAAGGCTCGGACGCCAATTTCACGTGGCCGCTATTCGCTTCGATCATAAACAAGGACCTCGCGGACGTTCTCGGCAATTTCGTCAATCGGGTGACACGATTCTGCGCCGCCAGATTTGACGGCCGCGTGCCGGAAGCCGGTTCTTATGGATCGGCGGAGCACGCGCTCGCGGCCGAACTCGACCGGCGGATTCAACGGCTTACGGAAGAGCTAGAGGCGATGGAATTCCGCAAGGCGGTGGCCGAACTGCGGGCGATCTGGGTCCTCGGCAACGAGTATCTCACCGAAGCCGCTCCGTGGACGAGGATCAAGACCGACCGAGACGCGGCGGCGGCAAGCGTCCGCATGGGCTTGAATCTCGTCCATCTGTTCGGGCACCTGTCATGGCCGCTGATTCCGCAATCGGCGCAGAAAATTCACCGCGCGGTGATGGATGCGCCCGACATCATTCCGTGGCCGGACGAACCGATGGCGGAGTTTCTCGACGGACTGGGGCCCGGGCAAAAGATTAATCCGCCTGAGGTGCTATTTGCCAAGATCACCGACGAGCAGATCGCCGAATGGGAAGCGCGTTTCGGCGGCCCACAGTAAGCCGCGTTCAGCGCGACGGGCGCAAGGACGGCAAAATCGTCGGCGGTGCGCTTTGCTCACAAACCGCGTCGGGTTTGAAGCGCTGCCATCCGGTGGCGCCGAGGACTTCCAGCGGCCGGAAGCGTGACTTGTAGTCCATTTTGCGGCTGCCGCGGACCCAATAGCCGAGATAGACGAAGGGCAGACTCCTGGCCTGAGCTGTGCGGACATGATCGAGAATCATGTAGGTGCCCAGGCTTCTCAGCGACATCTGTGGATCGAAGAAGCTGTACACCATCGAAAGCCCATCCTGCAGCACGTCGGTTAGTGCGCACGCAATCAGCGGGCCGGCGCGCCCGTCACTGTCGCGCAGCCGGTATTCGATGAGCATCGTGTCGATCGGGGTCTCCTCGACCATGGCGACATAGTCGAACAGACCCATATCGGACATGCCGCCACCGGAATGGCGGCATGCCAAATATCTTTGCAGCAGCGTGAATTGCTCCCGCGTGGCTTCCGGCGGAACGACCGTGCGGATCAAGTCGGAGTTGGTGCGCTCCATCCGCCGCATGGTCCGGCCGGGGCGGAATTCGGCTGCCACCACTCTGACCGAAATGCAGGCCGTGCAGCCATCGCAGGCTGGGCGGTAGGCGATCATCTGACTGCGCCGGAAGCCAGAATGGGTCAGCGCATCATTCAGTGACCCTGCCTGCGGCCCCATCAGCCGCGCAAATACCTTTCGCTCGACTTTTCCCGGGAGGTACGGACAGGACCCCCCTGGAGTGAGAAAAAACTGCGGTAACCGGGAGAGATAATGTTCGGTCAACTGCCTGCCTCAGCCCGCCAACGCCCGCAAACAACGCGAATCGATTATGAACAGGAACGGCGGTCCGCGCCAAGTATCGGCGATGAAAATTTCTGCCGCGGACCATATCGCCGGTCAAAAGCAGCGAGTTTCATCAGGGGGACGGCAGCGCTGCGGACGATTGGACGCTTGCCGGCCCAGTCTGCGCGGGGCGCAGCTCGAAGCGGTGGAGCGCGGTGGCCTCTACAGCTCTTGGTGCGGTGGCGATCATGACACTGCCGCCGCGCGCCCAAAGCCCCATCAAGTCGTCGAAATGCGGCGAAAACAGGTTTCCCGATTCACCGGTCGAGATGATGTATCGGGAGGCATCCGGCGCCCCCAGATCATAGACCCCACGATAGCCAGCGCCATGGATGGCGGCATAGGGACGGCTGCTGGCCATATTATTGTCGGCGCGAAGCAGCGTGAATGGTCCGCCGCTGACCTCTATGTCGCGCTCAAACAACCGCCCAATCAGTGGAAATAACGCGAATGGCTGCTCGGTGTGCGTCGCCTGATGCGGAATGCCCCAGCGCCAGCGCGCGGGATCGGAACCGTATTGGGCGCTCAATTCGGTCACCGCATCGTGCAGCGCCAGCCGGATGCGAGACGGGCAGTCCTCGATTTCCGGCGAAGAATGGTCATTACACCAGCGTTGTTCGCCGTCGATGCCGTCCAGCACGCGCAGGGTAAATTCCGGCCGGTAACCCCAGAAGTTGCGGAACAGCGGTCCCAGCTCGTCGGCATAGAGCCGGCGCGCCAGCGCGCGCGCCCAGGCGGCCCAGATCAGAGGTTCGGGCCGGTTCGCGTCCATCGCCCCGTTCCAATTCGTCAATAGTTGCGCCGCCTTGGCATCGCCGGCCGGGAACGGACCGGCAGCGAGCAGGCGGCGTTTCAGGTCAACTGCATAAAGGTCGATGGTATCGTTCTGCATCGCGGTAAAACGCGCCGGCGTGTTCTTCTTCACTTGCGCGAGAAGCTGTTCGATGCGGTCAAAGCGGTAAGAGTCCGGCCACTCAAGGGTCAGCGCGTAAGGGTAATTGGCGGGAACCGTCTTGTTGTTTGCCGTTGCAATTTGACCCGAAGGCGGGTCGCTGATCGAAACCAGATCCTTTGGCGGGATGAAACCCGTCCAGTCATAGCGGCCGTCCCAGCCTGGCGCCGGCACAAGACCCAATGCGTCGTTGGCTTTGGACCTTATCGGCACACGGCCTGGAAGGATCAAGCCAATGTGTCCGCTGTCATCCGAATACACAATGTTCTGCATGGGCGTCACAAAGCTCAGCGCAGCGGCTTTGATATCATTGCTGTTTTTCGCCTGATTGATCCCCAGCAGGGCATCCAGAGTGGTGTCGTCCGGCGCCAGCGCCGTCCAGGCGAGGGAAATCACATAGCCATCCGGCGCAGCTGCGCCGAGCGCAGAGTTCTCCGGCATCACCGGACCGTGGCGTGTAGAGCGGACCAGAATCCGGTGATCGGCGCCAAACCGCACTTTGATGAGCTCCAGCCGGGTATCGAAACTCGCCCAGCCGCCGGGTACCTGGTATTCGCGCCGGTTATCCGGGTTCAGTCGTTCCAGAAAGAGGTCCTGAGTGTCGGGCCCGGTATTGGTTTCGCCCCAGGCAACATGGCTGTTGCGTCCAGCGACGATGGCGGGAATTCCCGGCAACGTACCGCCGACAAGATCCTGGTTCGGAAATGACAGATGCGCGAGGTACCAGACGGACGGCAGTGAAAAGCCCAGATGTGGGTCGTTGGCCAGCAGCGGACTGCCGTCCTCCGAACGGGTACCGTTTACGGCCCAGTTGTCGGATGCTGTCGTATCCGGAATCGCGGATGCTTGTCCGGTCTGGGTCGTACCGTAAATTTCGTCCAGCCAGGCCGGCAGGGGCGCGTCGGAAAAGGGCTGAAAGAAATCTTCGACACCCTTGCGTCCCAGCACGGGTAACAATTCCGCCCGTGCGGCTTCGCCAAAAGCGTTGCCCGAAAGCTGCATCGCCATGCCCTTTAAAACCGCGATGCTGTCCGCCGGCGACCAGCGTTCGGGAGTCGTGTCGCCGGCGAGAACGAATTCGATCGGCCAGCGCCCGCGATGGCCCGCGATATAGGCGTTCACGCCATCGGCATAGGCCTGCAGCACGCGCTGCGATTGCGGCGCCAGATGCGTCAGCGCTTCCTGCGCGGCAACGTACAGGCCCATGGAACGCATCAGCATGTCAGTCGGCACCGCCTGCGCGCCGAATAATTCGCCCAGGCGCCCCTGGATGAACCGTCGCGCCGTTTCCATCTGCCAGAGCCGGTCCTCGGCATGGGCATAACCAAGCCCGAATGCCGCTTGCTCGAAGGACCCACCGATGACATGCGGGATGGCATATCTATCGCGCAGGATCTGCACGGGTGCGGTCAGTCCGGCTACGGCAACCACTCCATCGTAGCTGGGCACGGAGCGGGCGAATGACCGGAAGAAATCAACCGTCAGCAAAACGGCAACAATGACGATAGCCGCCGATACAATCCCGATCCGCGGAATCCAGCGCCGCAATTGTGTCTCCTCTGGAGGGCGCGCAGGCTCTCTATGCCGTCGCAGGAATTGGGAGGCGAGAAACAGTGCGCAATATACGTACCCGATAATCCTTAAGCCACTTGCAATTCATAAGCAAGCTTATAATATATCTGCCTATGACCCACCCGATCGCTCGCGACCCACTGGTGCTGATCAATGATTTGGCGCGGCTGCTGCGGACGCGCGCCGACGCCAGGGCACGCGCATTCGGGATGACGCGAGCGCAATGGATGATTCTGGTGCGGCTGGAAGCCAATCCCGGCATGACACAAAACGAATTGGCTGCCCTGATTGAGGTAGAGCCGATCACGATCGCGCGGCTGGTGGACCGGCTGGAAACCCGCGGTTTTGTCCAGCGGCGCGCCGATCCTTCGGATCGGCGCATATGGCGGCTGCATCTCAGTTCCGCCGCTGTACCAATGCTGAAGGAAATCGCCAAGGTCCGGCGCGAGCTGACCGAAAACCTGATCACGGGCCTGCCGGCGAAAGAGTTGGAGTGCGCGATCAATTGCCTGCTGAAAATGAAAGACAATCTGGCTGCCGAGTCGCGGGCCAGGGTGAAAGTGCTTGAGGGGCAATAATGGACGCAATGGTTCAAGAGAGCAGGGCCGCGCTGATGGAAACGGGCGCCACGCGGCGGCTGTGGCGGCGTATTTTGATGCTGGGGGGGACCATCATCGTCGTCGCCGGCGGTGTTGGTTTCTGGCTGACGGGCGGCCGCTACGCGGGGACCGATGATGCTTATATCGAGGCCAACAAGCTGCTTGTTTCCACCGATGTTTCGGGATTGGTCCAGGACGTCGACGTAAAGGAGGGCCAAAAGGTCCACCGCGGCGACGTCCTGTTTCGCCTCGATCCGCTGCCGTTTCGCATTGCCCTGCAGCAAGCCCAGTCGCATCTGGATGAAGAGGTGGAGACCATCCACTCCATGGAGGAGGACTACACCCGCATGCTGCGCGATATCGAGGCGCAGAAGGCCCAGGTCGATCTGGCGCTGACCAGCTACAACCGGCAATTGGCGTTGGTCCGGATCGGCGGCACCGCGCAACAGAATGTGGATCAGGCGAAAGCCACAATGGACACGGCGCAATCGCAATCCCAGTCGCTGGCGCAGCAGGCGGCCGTACAACTGGCCAAGCTCGGTGGGCGGATCGGAATTCCGGTGGAGCAGCATCCCGAATATCTCCAGGCCAGGGCCGCGCGCGATGAAGCGCAGCGCCAACTCGATCACACAGTGGTGCGCGCGCCTTTTGACGGCACGGTGACGCAGGTCTCGTCCTTGCAGCCAGGCGCGATGCTGGTGTCGTCCATGGCAGCTTTCATGCCGACGAGCGCGGTGGGACTTGTGGGAGATGAAGGAAAATGGGTCGAGGCCAATGTGAAGGAAACGGACCTGACCTATGTTCACCCTGGGCAGCCCGTCTCGGTGACGATCGACAGTTTCCCTGACCGGATTTGGCGCGGCACGGTAACCGCCATTGCGCCTGCGACGGGTGCCCAGTTCTCCGTGCTACCCTCGGAAAATTCCAGCGGTAACTGGGTCAAGGTGGTGCAGCGCCTGACGGTGCGGATCGGTTTCGATCAGAGTCAGGACATTTCGCCCCTGCGCGCGGGCATGAGTGTGACGGCCGAAATCGATACCGGTCACAGGCGCAAGCTCACAGATCTGCTTCCGTGAATTCCGTTCCTTCTTCCGGGGGAAGCGCGCGTCATCGTTGGGCGATCATGGGCTGCACCATGATTGCGACCCTGATGCAGGCGCTCGACAACACGATCGCGAATGTGGCCCTGCCGCATATGCAGGGAAGCCTTGGCGCCAGCCACGACCAGATCACGTGGGTTCTCACCTCCTATGTCATCGCTGCGGCGATTCTGACTGCACCGGTCGGATGGCTCTCGGCGCGTTTTGGGCGCAAGCCTTTCTTCATCGTCTCGCTCGTCGGCTTCACAATCACTTCGATGCTTTGTGGTCTCGCCCAGACTCTGCCTCAGGAAGTGGCATTCCGCTTCCTGCAGGGTTGCTTTGGCGCCGCCCTCGTGCCGCTGTCGCAATCGGTCATGCTCGATCTCTATCCAATGGAGAGCCGCGGCACGGCGATGGCAATTTGGGGCACTGGGGTGATGATCGGTCCAATTCTGGGGCCAACCCTCGGCGGCTATCTCACAGACCTCTATGACTGGCGCTGGGTATTCTTCATCAATGTACCGTTCGGAATTGCGGCGGTGGCTGGATTGATCGTGTTCCTGCGCGATCGTGCCAGCAACTCAGCCCTGCGTTTTGATTGGACGGGATTCCTTGCGCTCTCCGCCGGGCTGGGAGGATTGCAGTTGCTGCTCGATCGCGGCTATTCACAGGACTGGTTTTCGTCGAACGAGATTATCATCGAGGCGGTTATCGCAGGTCTGGGTTTCTATCTCTTCATCGTCCATATGCTCACCGCCGAGAAGCCGTTCATCCCGCCGCGGATATTCAAGGACATCGGATTCCTTTCCGGCTTCGCCACAATGTTCGCCGTAGGTGTGGTGTTGCTTGGCAGCTCTGCGCTGCTGCCGCCGTACCTGCAAAATCTTGGCGGGTATTCAGTGACGCAGACGGGTCTTTTGATGACGCCCCGCGGGATCGGGACGATGCTGGCGATGATGATCGCCGGCCGTCTGACGCGGGTGATCGATCCAAGGTTGCTGATGGGCGTCGGCGTGATCTGCATCGCCTGGCCGATGTGGGATATGACCCAATGGACTCCTGATATCGGACTGTTGCGGCTGGCCGTGGTCAGCCTGATTCAGGGCGTCGGGATTGCGCTCGTGTTTATTCCGCTGCAGGTGGTTGGATTCGCCACTTTGCCGGCATCCTTACGCACCGATGCGGCGGCCCTCTACTCGCTATCGCGCAACATTGGAAGCGCAATCGGCGTTTCGGCAACTTCGACGCTTCTCGCTTCGAGTTTTCAGCGCATTCATTCCGAGCTTGCCGGGCAGATCACGCCGTTCAATCGCGCCCTGCAATCTGGCGCTCAGGGAATGTTCATGGGCCCCGCGACTCCCTTTGGGCTGCAAGCCGCCGATGCCCAGGTCCAGTACTATGCCTATGTAGCCGCTTACGCCAATGATTTCCTGCTTATGTTCTGGACTTGCCTGCCTTTGCTGCCGCTGCTGTTTTTCATGCGCAAGCCGGGCCCGCAAAAGCTCGACACGGCGGAACTGGCAATGGAATAGAGCACAGGCCGCGCTCGCATCATCGCTGTTTTGGGTCACAACCGGCATCACAGCACCGGAGCGCAGAGAGAAAAAACTGGTCCGGAGCGTCCCTTTGCGTCATTGGCATGGGCGATTGGCTGGCGAAGAATGTGAGGCCTGAAAGCCGAGTTCAAAGGCGAGTTGATGATCACAAAAAGCCGCATGGCATGGATTGCCGCATCGGTTGCATTTGCAGCGCTTTGCTGCCAGGCGGGGTGGGCCGAAACCGGATCGGACACAGGGATAATTCTGGAACATCCGTGGAGTCCGGCGACACCGAACGGCGCGGCCACCGCCGCCGCCTATATGTCGATTGAAAATCATGGCCGCAGCGACGACCGGTTGCTCGGCGGTTCGGCGCCGGTTGCGGCAAAGGTGGAAGTTCACGCGATGTCCATGGCGAACGGCATCATGTCGATGCGCGCATTGTCAGATGGCTTGAAGATTCCCGCGGGCATGACCGTGAATCTCGAGCCAAACGCAAATTACCATCTGATGCTCAGCGGACTGAAATCGGCGCTGAAGGACGGCACCAAAGTTCCGTTGACGTTGCACTTCGCCAAAGCCGGCGACATTCATGTCGAGATACCGGTGCTGCCGATTGGCTCCCGCGGGCCGGCCGCTACCGTGCCCGGCCATATGGACCATCACTGAAACCACATGAGCGAGAATGGGCCAGAACGGCCGTATCATCATGGCCAGCTTGGTCCCGCATTGCGAGCGAACGCGCGGGCGATTCTGGAGCAAGACGGACTCCCGGGATTGTCGTTGCGCTCGGTCGCGCGCCGGGCCGGTGTGTCGCACACCGCTCCCTACCGGCATTATGCCAGCCGTGAGGCTCTGCTCGCCGATATCGCCTGCGAAGGCATCGCCGAATTGCGGGCCGAGCTTTCGCAGGCTGCCGCGGCGCCGGCCGAAAAGCCTGAGCGCATCGTGCGGTTCGCAACGGTTTACCTGCGTTTTGCCCTGCGGCATCCGGGGCTAATTCGCCTGATTTTCGGCGCCGAGTTCCACAATCGGGCAAGTTTCTCCGCCCTCTCGGATGCCACAAATTCGCTGGTCGCCGACATCGGTCAAGCGCTGGCAGATCCTGCCGCCGGTCTCGCCGCGCTCGCGGCGATGCACGGTCTTGCCATGCTGATACTCGATAACGTCATCGACCTTGGACAGCACCAATCGGGATGGGATGTTATCCCGTCGCGGGCTGGAATCCTGCTGCGCAGCCTGCTCGAATCTTCAGTAGTCTGATTATCTTCCGCGCAGGCGGCGAGCCATGTCGCGCGCGAAATAAGTCAGAATCCCATCCGCGCCGGCACGTTTAAAGGCCGTCAGGCATTCCGGAACGGCACGTTCGGAATCGAGCCACCCGCGCTCGATCGCAGCCATCATCATCGCGTATTCGCCCGATACCTGGTACACGAATGTCGGCATCGCGAATTCGTCTTTTACCCGCCGGAGCACGTCGAGATAGGGCAGGCCGGGTTTGACCATCACGAGATCGGCGCCCTCGGCAATATCGAGTGCAACTTCGCGCAAAGCTTCGTCGCTGTTCGACGGATCCATCTGATAGGTGCGCTTGTCGCCTCGCAGCGCTTTGGCCGAGCCGACCGCATCCCGGAATGGTCCATAAAAAGCGGAGGCATATTTCGCGGCATACGCCATGATCATGACGTCGCGGTAGCCATGCGTTTCAAGCGCCGCGCGGATCCTGCCGATGCGGCCATCCATCATGTCGGAAGGCGCGAGTATGTCGCAGCCGGCTTCGGCCTGCACCAAAGATTGCCGCACCAGGATTTCGACGCTCTCGTCGTTGGCGACATAGCTATCGATGAGAATGCCGTCGTGCCCGTGGCTGGTGTAGGGGTCGAGCGCCACGTCGCACATGACTCCAATTTCAGGCACGGCGCGCTTGATGGCGCGCACCGCCCGGCAAACAAGATTGTCGGGATTTTCCGCTTCGCGCCCGTCATCGGTCTTTTTCGCAGCGTCGGTATGTGGGAACAGCGCAATGACGGGGATTCCGAGATTGGCCGCCTCCTCGGCTGCCGCCAGGGTGTTATCAATTGAGAGCCGTTCAACGCCCGGCATTGATGGAATCGGGACGCGCTGGTTTTCGCCTTCGACTATAAACAGCGGCCAAATCAGGTCGGATGGGCTAAGGCGATTTTCGGCGACGAGCCGGCGAGACCACTCATGCCTGCGCAAGCGACGCATGCGCAGAGAAGGATATTGTGCAGATGGATTCGCCATTTCACACGCTTAAGACGATGCACCCGGATTATACAACGGGCCGGCCCGGTGAGCCTATCGCGGCCGGATCACAGCCATGACAGCCGGTGTCCTGTTGCGCAACGACGGACCACTCGGCCACATCACGCTCAACCGGCCTAAAGCGCTGAATGCTCTTACCCACGATATGTGCCGCTCCATCTACGAGGCGCTGCAGGGCTGGGTGGCCGATCCAGCCATTCACGCGGTTCTGATCGATGCCGTGCCTGGACGCGCCTTTTGTGCCGGGGGTGATATCCGGTCGATTTACCACTTGGGCCGCACCGACCTGCCGGCGGCGGAGGCCTTTTTTTCCACCGAATACCGGCTCAATGCCGCTATCCGCCACTTTCCAAAGCCCTATATCGCCCTGCTCAACGGCATCACAATGGGTGGCGGAGCAGGGCTGTCGGTCCATGGTTCGCACCGGCTGGTGACCGAAAATACCAGCTTCGCCATGCCGGAAACCGGGATCGGGCTCTATCCCGACGTCGGCGGCACGTACTTTCTCTCGCGACTTCAGGGCCAAACCGGAACCTGTCTTGCGCTTACCGGCATGCGGATTGGACCGGCCGACATGGTCTGGCTCGGTCTGGCGACGCATTATGTTTCATCGGCCAAACTCGAGGGAGTTGCAATCCGCCTGACCGAAGGGGAGCCGGTCGAGGCAGTGCTTGCGGCACTTGCCGAACCGCCGCCCACTGCTCCCGGGATGGCGCCCCTTTCTGCCCGGATCGACGATGCATTCCGGGGCGACTCGGTCGAAGAAATTATCGCCAACCTGCAACACGCCGGCGATTGGGGGCGCGACATCGGCAAGGCGCTCGCGACGCATTCGCCAACCAGCCTCAAGCTGACTCTTCGCGGCTTACGCGAAGCGCGCAAGTTGGATTTCGAAGGCTGTATGCGCATGGAATACCGGATGACCCTCCGCGTACTGCGCGGGCACGACCTTTACGAAGGCGTGCGAGCGATTCTCATCGATCGTGACCAGCATCCCCGCTGGAATCCGGACTTGCTCGAAAAGGTTACGAGTCAGCAAATAGACCGCTATTTTGCCTCTCTGGCGGATAAAGAACTGGCGTTGTGAATCCCGCTAAGCACTCGTTAACCTTGACCGGTTAGTTTTCGAATCGATAGCGAGGAGATTCGCATGGCGTTAGTAGCTCATACAGAGGCAGAGGTGGTCGACAGTCCGCTGGCGATCAAGCCGGGGTACCTTGAGGCGCTGTCGCTGGTCGAACGGCTTCACCGCCAGCTCCTTGATGTGATCAAGGACGAGCTCGAACGCCGTGGCGAGCTGGAGGTGAACAGCGTTCAGGCGCTGATGCTGTTCAATATCGGAGATCAGGAGCTGACGGCAGGCGAACTGCGCACGCGCGGCCACTACCTCGGATCCAACGTCTCATATAACCTCAAAAAGCTGGTGGAGCTTGGCTATATCCACCACGAACGTTCGGACGCGGATCGTCGCGCGGTATGCATTCGGCTGGCGGACAAAGGGCAGGCGATTCGGCAGCTTGTGGCCAGCCTGTTCGATCGCCAACTGACGTCCTTGCGGCCGGTGGGAAATCTCGCGCCGGAGGATTTTCAGGCGATGAACCGTTCACTGCGCCGGCTGGAGCGTTTCTGGCTGGATCAGGTCCGTTACCGGCTGTAGCCGAGAATCACTCGCAACTGCTGGCGTCAGCCGGCGCAATTCAAGAATTTGTATGCGCATCAGCGCGCTATTGGGCTATGCTCCGCACCCACGGTCGTATAGAAACGCCTTCTGGGTGGGAGAGCAGAACCGATGCCGGGCGCATACGGCCACATCTTCAAGGACAATATCGCCAAGCTAAAGCGTGAGGGACGCTATCGGATTTTTGCCGATATCCTTCGCCACCGCGGTGATTTTCCTGCGGCCGACCACCATACGTCCAACGGTGTTCGGAACATAACCGTCTGGTGCAGCAACGATTATCTTTGCATGGGCCAGCACCCGGTGGTGACCGAGGCGATGAAGGCCGCGATCGACAGGGCGGGCGCGGGATCGGGCGGTACACGGAACATCTCGGGCACCCACCATTATCATGTCGAACTGGAAAAGGAACTTGCGGCGCTGCACGGCAAGGAAGCCGGACTTTTGTTCACTTCCGGCTTCGTATCCAATGAAGCGACGCTTTCGACTCTGGCGCGCCTGCTGCCGGGCTGCATCTTCTTCTCCGACGAATTGAACCATGCCTCGATGATCGAAGGTATGCGCCATTCGGGTGCCGAGAAGCGAATTTATCGGCATAACGACATGGCGCATCTCGAGGAGCTTCTGCGGGGGGCGCCGCCCAACGCGCCCAAGATCATCTGTTTCGAATCGGTCTATTCGATGGAAGGTGATTTCGGCCAGATCGGCAGGATTTGCGATCTTGCCGAAAAATTCGGCGCGATGACTTATCTCGACGAAGTGCACGGCGTCGGATTGTACGGCGACCACGGGGGCGGTGTCGCCGAGCGCGACGGTCAGATGCACCGCGTCGACATCATCGAGGGCACGCTCGCCAAGGCGTTCGGCGTCATGGGTGGCTATATCACCGGGACCACGGCGATGGTGGACTGCGTCCGCTCCTTTGCTGCCGGGTTTATCTTTACGACTTCGATTCCACCGGCGATCGCCGCCGGCGCTCTGGCTGCGGTACGTCATTTGCGCGCCAGCAATGCCGAACGGCAGGGCTTGCACAGTCGCGCCGCGCGCGTGAAGCACCTCCTGGGGCAGCGCAACGTGCCGCTGCTCGAATCCCCGAGCCATATCGTTCCCGTGCTGGTCGGTGACGCCGCACTGTGCCGGATCGTCTCGGACGAACTTCTGTACACCCACGGGATTTACGTGCAGCCGATCAATTTCCCGACCGTCCCCAGGGGCACCGAACGGCTGCGCATTACGCCCTCGCCGATGCACACCGACGAGCAGATCGACCATCTGGTGGAATCGATCGACACGGTTTGGACGGCGCTGCGCCTTCGCCGCGCCGCGTAGAGCTTTCAAACCTAAGCGCCGCTTCAGGGCCCCGAGGGCGTGAAGAAATCGCCGGAGGCGCCCGCATGCGGCGCCTTGCGCCGCAGCGAATTTGAAAAGAAGCGCCGCGAAGCGGTCGCGGGAGCCCGAGGGATGCGGCTGGCGAAACTATCCTTTACGGCGACGACCGGAGGACGACGCGGTACGGCCGAGACCAATTTTCTTCGCGAATTCTGACCTTTGCGCGGCGTAATTGGGTGCAACCATGGGATAATCGGCTGGAAGGCTCCACTTGGACCGGTATTCCTCCGGGGTCATTCCGTAGTTTGAGCGTAAATAGCGCTTGAGCATCTTGAGCTTTTTGCCGTCTTCCAGGCAAACGATAAAGTCAGGATTCACCGAGCGCTTTACCGGGATTGCCGGTTTCTGCGACAACTGTATTTCGCCGCTTAATCCGCCGCCGAGCCCGCCAAGGGTGCTGTGCACGCTTTTGATCATGGCGGGCACTTCTGACACCGGAATAGGATTGTTACTGACATAAGCGGCGACTATTTCTGTCGCGAGCTTGAGAATATCGTCGGATCTCACGCCGTTGCTTTCCGAATTCTGTGCCATTTCTGTAATTCCTGGAACGCTATTCATGTTCAGTCCTGTTGTAGTGCTTTTAGGCTGGTACTAACCGCGGGATCAAGACCAAGAGCAGTCCAGTACACTGCTTGGCGCCTGTTGCAGGTGAAATAAACGTGAACAGCTGTGGAAGCGCAGGCCAAATGCAGACGAAGATTTTTTCTGAAAAAAAAACCTGCAAGGCCTCGCGGCTTTGGCGCGCGCGCACGAATATTATTCACTTGGGGGGTAAACGGCACGATTGAGCCGGTTTTCGGCAAACGCGACCAAATCAGGACTGTTCGTCGCAAGCCCAGGAATTCTGTGGGCGTGGTGCTACGAGTTGTCGTGACCGTCCCCAATATCTGGTAAAGGTGCGGCCCTTTTGACGCAATCGCATGCCCGCGTCGCCTATCGGGATTTGATCATGGACAGGAGACTTGCCGGATTTTTTGCCGCCTCGCTGCGCGACAGCGACCCGGAGGTCGCGACCGCAATCGCGGACGAATTGCGCCGGCAACAGGAAAAGATCGAGTTGATCGCGTCCGAGAACATTGTCTCGCACGCGGTGCTGGAGGCGCAGGGCTCGGTTCTGACCAACAAATATGCCGAGGGCTATCCCGGGCGGCGCTATTACGGTGGCTGCGAATTCGTCGATGTCGCCGAGACGCTCGCCATCGATCGTGCCTGCAAGCTGTTCGAATGTTCCTTTGCCAATGTGCAGCCCCATTCGGGGGCTCAGGCAAATCAGGCGGTGTTCTTCGCCCTGCTGCAGCCGGGCGACACCTTCATGGGCCTGAACCTCGCCTCGGGTGGACATCTGACACACGGTTCACCAGTGAATCTGTCCGGCAAATGGTTCCGTCCGATTGCTTACAATGTCCGGCGAGACGACCACCGCATTGACATGGATGAGGTCGAGCGGCTGGCGCAGGAACACAAGCCGAAACTGATCGTGGCCGGCGGTTCGGCCTATCCCCGGTTCATCGATTTTGCCCGGTTTCGTGCGATTGCCAACTCCGTGGGCGCCTTGTTCATGGTCGACATGGCGCATTTTGCCGGCCTCGTGGCAGGCAAGCAGCATCCCAATCCGCTCGATCATGCCCATGTGGTGACTGCGACGACGCACAAGACACTGCGTGGGCCGCGCGGCGGACTGGTGCTTTCGCGCGACGCCGAGCTCGGCAAAAAAATCAATTCTGCCGTGTTTCCTGGATTGCAGGGGGGCCCGCTGATGCACGTCATTGCGGCCAAAGCGGTCGCCTTCGGCGAAGCACTCAAACCCGAATTCGAGACTTATGCGCGCGGAGTAGTCGATAATGCGAAAGTGTTGACGCAAACGCTGAGGTCACGTGGTCTCGATATCATCTCCGGCGGCACCGATACGCATGTCCTGCTGGTCGATTTGCGGCCCAAAAAGGTCACCGGACGCGCCGCCGAAAAGGCGCTCGATCGCGCCAACATCACCTGCAACAAGAACGCCATTCCGTTCGATCCGGAAAAGCCAATGATTACGTCGGGAATCCGGCTGGGGTCGCCTGCCGGCACGACCCGCGGCTTCGGCGCCGAAGAATTTCGCGCCATCGCCGGCTTGATTGTCGAAGTGGTCGATGGGGTCGCGGCGAAGGGGGAACAGGGCGATCCCGCGGTCGAAGAGACTGTCAGGCGCCGCGTGGTGGAATTGTGCCGCCGGTTTCCGATTTACAGCTGAAGCAAGAAAGGTTGCTTTTCTGATGCGTTGCCCGTTCTGCGGACATGATGACACCCAGGTGAAGGACAGCCGGCCGTCGGACGACAATGCCGCGATCCGGCGCCGGCGCCTGTGTCCGGCTTGCGGTGGGCGCTTCACGACATTCGAACGCGTTCAGTTGCGCGAACTCATTGTGATCAAGAAGGCGGGCCGCCGCGAAGTTTTTGACCGCGAAAAACTCGAACGCGCCATTCACCACGCGTTGCGCAAACGGCCGGTCGAACCCGACCGCGTCGAGCGCATGATCACCGGGATTGTCCGCCGGCTGGAAAGTTTTGGCGAAAATGAAATTCCTTCGAACGTGATCGGTGAGCTGGTGATGCAGGCGCTGTCTTCACTCGACAAGGTCGCGTATATCCGCTTTGCCTCCGTCTATAAGAATTTTCGCGAAGCGAAGGATTTCGAGACCTTTGTCGGTGAACTTTCGACCGGCGCCGATCAGGATTGAGCACAGCCCGATCCGATGATGTTGCCCATATGCGCCATGCGCTGCGGCTGGCGGAACGCGCGCTGGGCAGCACCGCGCCCAATCCCGCGGTTGGTTGTGTCATTGTCCGGGACGACCGGTTGGTGGGCCGCGGCTGGACTCAGCGCGGGGGCCGGCCGCACGCGGAAGCAGTTGCGCTGGCGCAGGCGCGCAGTGCGGCGTTTGGTGCCACGGCCTATGTCACGCTCGAGCCCTGCGCGCATCATGGGCAAACGCCACCCTGCGCCAATGCGCTTGCAGAGGCGCAAGTGGCGCGCGTCGTGGCGGCAATGATGGATCCCGATCCGCGTGTTGCCGGTGCGGGATTTGCGCATCTCGATCAGCGCGGGATCGCAGTCACACGCGGCGTTCTGGAAGCTGATGCCCAGGCGCTGAACGCTGGATTCGTCCGGCGGGTGACGGCGTCGCGCCCGCTGGTCGCGCTGAAAATCGCGCAGACTCTGGACGGGCGTGTTGCCGATCCAAATGGCAACAGCCGCTGGATCACCTCCGCGGAAGCGCGCCGGCATGGGCATTTGTTGCGCACACATTATGACGCGATCATGATCGGGATCGGGACCGTGCTGGCGGATGATCCATTGTTGACGTGCCGCCTGCCTGGCCTTGAACGGCGATCTCCCATACGTGTGGTTCTCGATTCGAAGCTGCGATTGCCGCCGGATTCGCAACTGGTGAGGACCGCGCAGGAATGCCCCGTGATGGTGTTCACCCGGGACCAAATCGGCGGTGGTGAATTGGCCGCCAAGGGGGTGGCAATTGAGCGCGTCCGGCAGGTGGAAAACGGTATCCCTGCGATTGCTACCGTTCTGGAGGCGCTTGCCCGACACGGAATCACGCGGCTCCTGGTCGAAGGTGGCCCACGCCTGCTGGCTTCAATCGTCAAATCGGGCTTTGCCGATCTGCTGCATCTGTACCGCGCTCCGATGTTCCTGGGCGCTGCGGGCAAGCCTGCGATCGGGCATGCATGGCAATCCGACCTCATTTCGGCGCCGCGTCTGCGCCTGCTGGAAACGACAATGCTGGGACCGGATCTGCTCGAAACGTTTTCTTTCTCGTAACTATGGCGGCGGGTCTCCGTCAGACGCCTTCGCCGGCCAACGAGAAGCGTTCCCTCCGTCCTAAGTCTGCTCTACAACCCGGATATGTTTACCGGGTTGGTCAGCGATGTCGGTGAGTTGCGCAAAATCGAAAAGCGCGGCGATACGCAGTTCACGATTGCAACACATTACGACGTTGACGCCATCGACATCGGTGCCTCGATTGCCTGCTCAGGGATCTGTCTCACCGTAATCGCCAAGGGGAATCCGAATGACCGCTGGTTTGCAGTCAGCGCGTCCGGCGAAACCACCGGCCGCACAACGATAGGCGAGTGGCAGATGGGGCGGCACATCAATCTGGAGCGCCCGCTCCGCCTGGGTGATGAGCTCGGCGGCCATATCGTCGCCGGCCATGTGGATGGCGTGGCAAAAATCATTGCGATCCACCAGGAAGGTGATTCGAAGCGAATGATGGTTGAGATTCCGGCCGCGCTTGCGCGCTTCGTGGCGCCGAAAGGTTCGGTTGCGCTCGACGGGGTTTCGCTGACCGTCAATGAAGTGGATGGCGCGCGCTTTACCATCAATGTCATTCCGCACACGCTCGGGGCAACCACTCTGGGCGAAGCAGCCGATGGAACGCGGCTGAATTTCGAGGCCGATCTTCTCGCCCGTTACGTTTCGCGTCTGATCCGGCCATGAACGTTTTTCACGATTACATTTCCGATCTTCCCGACGTTATCGAGGACGCGCGAAACGGCCGCATGTTCATCCTTGTCGATGCCGAGGATCGCGAAAACGAAGGCGATCTCGTCATCCCGGCGCAGATGTGCACGCCGCAGGCGATCAACTTCATGGCGCGATTCGGACGTGGGCTGATTTGTCTGGCGTTGACCCAGGAACGTGCGAGTCAGCTGAAGCTGCCGATGATGGCGGCGGAGAATCGCACCCGGAACCAGACTGCATTCACGGTGTCGATCGAAGCGAGGGAGGGCGTTTCGACCGGCATCTCCGCACATGATCGTGCGCATACGATTGCCGTCGCGATCGATCCGACGAAAGGTCCGGACGATATTGTCATGCCGGGCCATGTGTTCCCGCTCGTCGCCCGTCATGGTGGCGTGCTGGTTCGCGCCGGGCACACCGAAGCCGCAGTCGATATCGCGCGCCTCGCCGGACTGTATCCCGCAGGCGTGATCTGCGAGATTTTAAATGACGATGGCACGATGGCCCGTTTGCCGGACCTGGTGAAGTTTGCCCAACTGCACGGACTGAAAGTCGGCACCATCGCCGACCTGATTTCCTACCGGCGGAAATACGATCATTTCGTCAAGCGAATCAAGGAAATGGATTTTGAAAGCCGGAATGGCGGCCATTTTCGCCTGATGATCTATCTCAACACGATCGAAAACCAGGAACATGTCGCTCTCGTCAAGGGGGACATTTCCGGACCCGATCCCACGCTCGTCCGCATGCACGCCTACAATCTGTTCGACGATACGCTGGCCGCCAAATGGGGCCCGGGCGACATTTTCGGCGAATCCATGCGCATGATCGGCAAAGCGGGCAGGGGCGTGATCGTGCTGATTCGGCGCCATCGTATTGCACCCGTCGCCGAAGTTCTCGCGCAATCGACCCGGACCATGCCGGACATCGAACAGAGTCGGCTGAAGGAATACGGCGTCGGCGCTCAGATTCTGCTCGACCTTGGGGTCGAGAACATGATTCTTCTCAGCAATTCGCAACGTCGACCGGTTGCGCTCGAAGGTTACGGGCTGAAGATTCATGAAACGCGGCCCGTAGTTCCCGGCACGGTGACGTGATGCGCGTTCTTGTCGTTGAAGCGCGTTTCTATCCGGACATTTCGGATGCTCTGTACGAGGGCGCCATGAAAGTGCTGACCGGCGCAGGCGTTACCACGGAACGCGTCGCGGTTCCCGGAGCGCTCGAGATTCCCGGCGCGATCCGCCAGGCCGCCAGCCGATATGACGGATTTGTCGCGCTCGGTTGTGTCATTCGCGGCGAAACCCATCATTTCGAAATCGTGTCCAATGAATCCGCACGGGGCCTCATGGATTTGACGGTTCGCGACGGTCTGTGCATCGGCAACGGCATACTCACCGTAGAAAGCGAAGAGCAGGCGTTGGTCCGCGCCGCACCTGACCGCGGCAACAAGGGCGGAGATGCGGCAAACGCCTGCCTTGCCCTGGTTCAACTCAAATCGCGAATTGCGCCGGCGCAATGACGTCGCCGCATGAAGAGCGCAGTGCTGCCCGGCTTGCCGCATTGCAGGCGCTTTATCAACTGGAAATGACCGGCAATGCACCGGACGAGGTGATTCAGGAATTCATTGAACATCGCTTCGGAAGGGAGCCGGAAATTGCGGCGGCGCATGACGAAGCATTCTTCGCCGATGTGGTACACGGCGTGCTTCGCCATCAGATCGAAATCGACCGTTCGATTGCCCGTTCACTTGCATCGGGCTGGACGCTGGCGCGCATCGATTCGATTCTGCGGGCATTGCTGCGTGCGGGGACCTATGAATTGGTCGCCCGCCGGGATGTTCCGGCGAAAGTCGTGATAGATGAATATGTCGAACTCGCCCGCGATTTTTTCGAAGGAGATGAGGCCGGCTTTGTGAATGCCGTGCTGGACCGGCTGGCACATCGCAAGCGCGCGACGGAATTCGGCGAGGCCCCGCCAGATGACGAACTCCAGTTCTGATCGGCCGCGGCGGCCCGGCGAATTCGAACTGATCGCCAGATATTTTGCGCCGCTCGCAGCCGGTTCGCCCGGCGCTGTTGGGCTGACCGATGATGCGGGCTTTGTCGGACTTCCGGCGGGTCAGGAAATGGTCGTCACAACAGATGCGGTGATCGAGGGCGTACATTTTCGCCGTGCCGATCCGGTGGAAAAGATCGGCGCCAAAGCTTTGCGGGTTAATCTGTCCGATCTCGCGGCCAAGGGCGCCGACCCTGTGGGCTACTTGATGGTGCTTTGTCTGCCGGCGTGGACGGACGAAAGCTGGATCAGGCAATTTGTTCAGGGGTTGGCGAAGGATCAGGAACTCTTCCAGGTCACGCTGCTGGGCGGCGACACGACGGCCATTTCGGGTCCTCTGGTCATCAGCATCACCGCGCTGGGCGCGATTCCGGTGGGGGCGGCCATCCATCGTCATGGTGCAAAACCGGGCGATCTCGTCTTTGTCTCCGGCACGGTCGGGGATGCAGCATGCGGACTTTCACTGCTGCAGGCGGAGAATCCGGCCTTGGGTGCGTCAGAGTCGACACTGATTGAACGATATCTATTGCCCGAACCACGGCTTTCGCTTGGGCGCCGCCTTCGCGGCGTTGCCACGGCTGCGCTCGACGTCTCAGACGGGCTGTTGGCAGATTTGAATCACATTGCCGAGGTTTCGCGCGTCCGGATCACAGTCGAAGCGCCACGGCTGCCGCTTTCCGCAGGATATATCCGCCAAAATGGCGGCCATATCGGTGCGCGGGCACACGCGGCCACGGCCGGCGATGATTATGAGATTGCCTTCACGGCGCCCCCGGAGGACCGCGAAACCATCGCGCGCCTCGCCGCCGAAACCGGCATCGCAATCAGCGAAATCGGGCGAGTCGAGACTGGCATGGGTGTGCTGCTGATCGATGCGAAGGGGCAACCCGTCCCGGTCGAGCGGCTGGGTTACGTGCATTTTTAACGCAGCTTTTGACATATGCGCATAGTTGAACGGCACGCGTGACTTTGGCATGTTCGCGCCGCTTCGTGGCCCGGCGGAAAGGGGATTCCGCCAGTTCTGCCGCGGGGCGGTTTGTTTCTCCACATTCTGTCTTTCAGAGTAGGACCAAAAATGAGTCTGCCGCTTGCCCTTGTTCTCGTCTGCGGTGTTGTGGCCCTGATTTACGGGGGCTGGCTGGTGCAGTCGCTGCTCGCCCGATCGCCGGGCACGGCTGAAATGCAGGCAATCGCAGCGGCTATTCAGGAAGGTGCGTCGGCCTATCTCAATCGCCAGTACACGACCATCGCGATCGCCGGCGTGATCATTTTCATCATCGCCTTTGCGCTGCTCGGCTGGCAGGTCGCCGTCGGATTCCTGGTAGGCTCGATCCTTTCCGGATCGGCCGGCTACATCGGCATGAACGTGTCGGTACGTGCCAATGTGCGCACCGCCGAGGCGGCGCGGACCGGTCTTGCCGAGGGTCTTTCGGTTGCGTTCCGGTCCGGCGCGGTGACTGGGCTGCTTGTGGTCGGTCTCGCACTTCTTGGAGTGGCCGGCTATTACACCGTGCTGACGGTTGTGCTTGGGCTGTCAATCACCGATCCGACCCAGAGCCGTCTTGTGGTGACTGCTCTGGTGGCGCTCGGTTTTGGCGCCTCGCTGATTTCGATCTTCGCCCGACTTGGCGGCGGCATATTCACCAAGGGCGCGGATGTCGGCGGCGACATGGTGGGCAAGGTTGAGGCCGGCATCCCCGAGGACGATCCGCGCAATCCGGCCACGATTGCCGACAATGTCGGCGATAATGTCGGTGACTGCGCCGGCATGGCCGCCGACCTGTTCGAGACTTATGTGGTGACGACGGTCGCCACCATGGTCCTCGCGTCGATCTTTTTCATGGGCGCGGACCGCGTCGCCATGATGCTTTACCCGCTGACCATTGGAGCCGTGTGCATACTGACGTCCATCATCGGCACATTTTTCGTGCGACTGGGCAGCAGCGGCAACATCATGGGCGCGCTGTACCGGGGACTCATCGTGACCGGCGTGCTTTCGCTGGCCGCCCTGATCCCGCTCACCTGGTGGATTGTTGGTCTCAACACGCAATACGCGATTCTGGGCGGCGCCCGCTTCAACGGCTGGCATCTGTATCTGTGCGGCGTGACCGGTCTTGTCGTGACCGGGCTGATCGTCTGGATCACCGAATATTATACCGGAACCAATTTCCGTCCGGTCCAGACGGTGGCCAAGGCATCCATCACCGGATCCGGCACCAACGTAATTCAAGGGCTGGCGGTAGCGATGGAATCCACAGCGATGCCGGCATTGGTGATTTGTGCAGGCATTATCGTCGGATACCTGTTGGCCGGGCTGTTCGGGATCGCCATCGCGGTCACGACCATGCTGGCGCTGGCGGGACTGATCGTGGCACTCGATGCGTTCGGCCCGGTGACCGACAACGCCGGTGGAATTGCCGAGATGTCGGGCTTGACCGGGGCTGTGCGCAAGACAACCGATGCGCTCGATGCGGTCGGCAATACGACCAAGGCTGTGACCAAAGGCTACGCCATCGGATCGGCTGCCTTTGGCGCGCTGGTGCTGTTCGCGGCGTATACGGAGGACATCAACTACTTTGTCGCCAATGGCGACAATTTTCCCTATTTCAAGGGCCTCGAGCTTCCGACCTTCTCGCTTACCGATCCCTGGGTGGTGATCGGTCTGTTCATCGGTGGATTGTTGCCGTTTCTGTTCGGTGGCATCGCCATGACCGCGGTAGGCCGTGCGGCGAGCGCCGTCGTCGAAGAGGTACGCCGTCAGTTCCGGGAAATGCCGGGCATTATGCAGCGTACCCAAAAGCCGGATTACGGCCGAGCGGTGGACATGCTTACCCGCGCCGCAATCCGCGAGATGATCGTGCCCTCGATGCTGCCGGTGCTCTCTCCGATCTTGCTGTTCGTGATCGTGCGCTACATCGCCGGCCCGACTTCCGGTCTGGAATCGCTCGGCGCGATGCTGCTGGGCGTGATCGTCACCGGGTTATTTGTCGCGATTTCGATGACGTCAGGGGGTGGCGCCTGGGACAACGCGAAGAAATACATCGAAGATGGTCATTACGGCGGCAAGGGATCTGACGCGCACAAGGCGGCGGTGACCGGCGATACGGTCGGCGATCCGTACAAGGACACTGCCGGTCCGGCAGTCAATCCGATGATCAAGATCACGAATATCGTGGCGCTGCTGTTGCTCGCGGTACTCGCCCGGCTGGGTTGACTCGGCCTAGGGCGAACCTGGAACCGGCGGCGGTCCGCTGCCGCCCGGGATCGGATTGGGCGGCGCCGCCTGCCCGATTTGCCCCGGCACGGCGTTGAAGATCTGCTGGAGCAGCGTCAAGTCGCGCCCGCGCGTTGGGGTTTCACGCGTCGCGAAATCGACAACCCGGCCGTCGGCCAGAGTGTATTTGTGCATATCGGTGACTTTGCCGTCTTTCGCGAATTCTATGGCGAGAATGTTGCGCTCGGTTGCCCGCGGCGCGAAGAACGCGTTCTGCTCCACATGGGCCGACATGTAGTACCAGACGTCGTTGCCGAAAGTGGCCGAGGTGGACGGATCGCCAAGTTTCTTGCTCACGGTATCTTTGGTGTCCATTCCAACTTTGATGCTGGCGAGTGCCTGTTGATCGGGCACATAACCACGCTGATTTTCGACCGGAACGCAGCCGATCAGGATTGTGACTGCTGCTAACGTCGGAAAACTCAGGCGGCGCATTACACAGTCTCTCATGGCTAACCCATAGCTGCCCGAAAACGCTTTAGTTTTGCCGTGGAAAATGTTGCAAGTCCATCAGGATAGCATGGATATGTTCAACAGATTACGCAAGCCGGCGCGGCCTTCTGCGGTGCAGGATTTGTACCGCGCGTTGATTGCACGCTCGCGGGAAAAGACTTTCTACCAGGAATGGCACGTCCCCGACACGATCGACGGGCGTTTCGATCTGCTGACATTGCATGCCTTTCTGATCTTCGACGCGCTCAGCGGGCAAGGGCCGGCGGCGGCGGAATCGGGCAGCAAGCTTGCCGATGTGATCTTTACCGGTTTTGACGAGGCCCTTCGCGAACTCGGGATCAGCGACTTCGGCATGGGACGGCGTATCCGGAACATGGCGGACGCTTTTTATGGCCGGCTGCATCATTATGGGCTTGCCCGTACACAACCTGAACTTGCTGCCGCAGTGCAACGCAATCTCTACCGTGGCGATAGCGAACGTAACGATGAAGCGGCCGGGTTGGCATCCTATATGATGGCGGCGCGGGTTCGGCTGAAAGCCGATGTACCGGCAGTGTTGGCTGGAAAACCCGACTTCGGACCACTTCCCGCGCGGTTGGATCGGTAATGAGCGGCAACCCTCAGTTTTCAAGTTTCTACGATCTCACAAATCTCCCTGACCAGGGCGCCGGCGTGACCATCGCGCCTGGCGCTGAGGAGCGGGCGCAGATCGCCGCCTGGTTGAATATCGACTCGCTTGAGGGCCTGAAGGCTTCGATCAAGTTGAGCCGGACTGCGTCCGGCCGATTCCTGTATCGTGCACATTTTGATGCCGATGTGGTGCAGGCCTCCGTTGTCACTCTTGAACCCGTCTATTCGCATCTTTCATCCGATTTCGAGCGGTCCTACCAGCTGGCTCCCAATACGTCGCGGTCCAGCCGGAAGCGCACCACCCCGCCTGTGGTGGCGCTCAACCAGGAGGACGAGGATGCGTCCGAATTCGTGGATTCGCCGGTCATCGATATTGCCGCCCCGATCCTTGAGGAGCTGAGTCTGGCACTGGATCCCTATCCGCGACGGGAGGGAGAGGCCTTTGCGCAGCCGGAGCGTGCGGAAAACGCGCCAAATAACCCGTTTGCGATCCTGAAAAAGCTCAAGCGATCCTGAAGGGGCACCCAGGCCCCTTGCGGTGACCGGCCGTTTTGGCTAACTCGGCGGTTCTTTTGCGCGCCAATTTGGCCGCTTTTTACGAAAGGTTTGGCCATGGCGGTTCCAAAACGAAAAACTTCGCCGTCGAAACGCAACATGCGCCGTTCGCATCATGCGCTCGCCGCCGAAGCCTATGCCGAATGTTCGAATTGCGGTGAGCTGAAGCGCCCGCACCATGTTTGTCCGGCTTGCGGTCACTATGATGGCCGGGAAGTCGTCGCCGCTGAAGAATAGGGATTTTTCTGCCCATTGCGCGGAAGCGGCGTTCTGAGGCGTCACCGAAGCGGGCGGTAACCCGCGAAATGTGCTGTGGGGCATCCTTTGCTGCGGCTCTGTCCCCGCGACAGGGCAAGGGATTTGACGCATGATGCGGCCCACGCCGCAAGGAAAAGATTGAACGTCTGTTGCTGTTATCAATTGACGCGATGGGAGGAGATTCCGGTCCGGCCGCCATATTGGCCGGCTGCGTGATTGCGCGCCGGCGTCACCCCGATGTGCGTTTTGTGCTGCATGGAGATGAGGCAGTGCTGCAGCCGTTGCTGGCGCATCGGCCGCTGCTCTCGAAATCATCGGAAATCCGCCACGCGCCATCAGTGGTCGGAATGGCCGAGAAGCCATCGCAGGCGTTGCGCCGGGGCCGCAATTCCAGCATGTGGCACGCCATCGATCTGGTTGCTTCGGGCGAATGCCGCGTCGCAGTGTCGGCCGGAAATACCGGCGCACTGATGGCAATATCGATGTTCCGAATCGGTTTGATCGAAGGGATTTCGCGGCCTGCAATCGCGGTTTTGTGGCCGACAAAGCGTGGCCAAAGCGTTGTCCTCGACGCCGGTGCAAATGCCGGCGCCGACGCACAGCAACTGGTGGATTTTGCGGTCATGGGCGAGGCGTTTGCGCGTGCGATCCTTGGCATCGACCGGCCGACCGTGAGCCTGCTGAATATCGGTGAGGAGGAGATGAAAGGAATCGAGCCGGTCAAGCGGGCAGGGCAGATCTTGCGCGAATCGAGGCTGCCGATCGAATTCTGCGGTTTCATTGAAGGAGACGGAATTGGCGAGGGCAGTGTAGATGTCGTGGTGACAGATGGATTCACCGGCAATGTTGCCCTCAAGACCGCAGAAGGTACGGCCAAACTGATCGTGTATTATCTCCGAAGCGCGCTGAAGCGCTCCGTGCTCGGTCGCGTCGGCGCTCTGCTTGCGTCAGGCGCGCTCCGAAGTTTGCAGCGCAAACTTGACCCCCGCGCCCATAATGGCGGCGTGTTTCTCGGGTTGAACGGCGTCGTGGTCAAAAGCCATGGCGGGGCCGATGCGCTCGGCTTTGCCAGCGCCATTGATGTTGCAATCGACATGGGCAGTTCGGACGTGATCGCGCGGATCCTTTCGGACCGCGCCGGGGTTGCGCAGTTGTCCGGTGAGGGCGGTTCGGCCGACCACCCTGACGGGTCCGGCCATACGAAGGCGGTCGTTTCGTGAAAACTACACGTTCGGTGGTTTTGGGCTGCGGTTCCTATCTGCCCGCCAAAATCCTGACCAATTACGATCTCGCCAAAATGGTGGACACCAGCGACGACTGGATTGTCGAGCGCACCGGCATAAAGGTCCGCCATCTCGCACGCGAGGACGAGACGACTTCGGATCTGGCGCTGGAAGCGGCGACCCAGGCGATCCGCAACGCCGGCATCGGCGTCAACGACATCGACATGATTGTCGTCGCGACCACCACGCCCGATGAGACTTTTCCGTCGACGGCGACGCGGGTGCAGGCAGGATTGAACATGCTGGGCGGCGCCGCCTTCGACATTCAGGCGGTGTGCTCGGGATTTATTTTTGCTGTCTCGGTCGCCGATGCGATGATCCGCTCCGGACAGGCAAAGACGGTGCTCGTGATCGGCGCCGAGACCATGTCACGCCTGCTCGACTGGAATGACCGCGGGACCTGCGTGTTGTTCGGCGATGGTGCGGGAGCGATTGTGTTGCAGGCGCATGAAGGTGACGGCAGCAATCACGACCGCGGCGTTCTGATGACAAAGATTTTTTCCGACGGGCGTCTGCACGACCTGCTTTATGTCGACGGCGGCGTATCGACGACCGGCACGGCCGGACACTTGCGCATGCAGGGGCGCGAAGTTTTCAAGCACGCCGTCACCAATATTGCCGCGGCAATCGAAGCGGCGGCGGGTGCTGCCGGCGTGGCATTGTCGGAAATCGACTGGTTTGTGCCGCATCAGGCCAATCAGCGCATTCTCGCGGGTACGGCGCGAAAGCTCGGGATCAATCCCGAACGGGTGATCTCGACGGTGGCCGAGCACGGCAACACGTCCGCGGCATCGGTTCCCCTGGCCCTGTCAACCGCCGTGGAAGACGGGCGCATCAAGCGCGGCCATCTGATCCTGATGGAGGCGATGGGCGGCGGCTTCACGTGGGGCGCGAGCCTGCTGCGCTGGTAGCGGGCCCGGCGGAACCGCACCAATTTATCGCAAAATCAATTCCCTAACGTCGTTTTTAACTATTTCACGGAACTTCAAAAACCTCTACGTTGTGGACTTGCGGTGTAGGGGAGCGCAGCCCCCGGACGGAGATTTCCGGCCGGGAACCGAAGCTGGACGGGTTAGGAATGGGGGTCATATGGCCACGAAAACTCTGACGCGTGCTGATCTTACCGAGGCGGTGTTTGCGGCGGTTGGGCTTCCGCGCAACGAAGCATCACAACTGGTCGAAGATATCCTTGAAGAGGTTTGCGGCGCATTGTCCCGTGGCGAGACGGTGAAACTTTCCTCTTTCGGCACCTTTCAGGTGCGGCAGAAATCGCAGCGGATCGGTCGCAATCCAAAGACCGGCGATGAAGTTCCAATCGCGCCACGCCGGGTTCTGGTGTTCCGCC
>JAGWSK010000361.1 GCA_028869355.1 Alphaproteobacteria bacterium
AACGATCCCTCGACCTGGGGAAAAATCAGCCGCAATGCGGCCTGCCCGTGCGGGTCCGGCAAGAAATTCAAATACTGCCACGGGGCGCTGGTATAAAACCCCGGCATATCGGCTGCGTCAGTGATTGACCGGATTCGTCCCGATACGGAGAAATTTTTCGCGCCGCTGGCGGCGTAATTCTTCGCGCGTCAGTGGCGTAAGTTCCCTCAACGCGCGCTGAATCGAATCGCCCGCCGCATTGATCGCTTTTTCCGGCGCCCGGTGCGCGCCGCCCACCGGTTCCGGAATAATTGCGTCGATGATGTTCAGGTCGATCAGATCCTGCGCCGTTATTCGCATGGCCGTCGCCGCGTCTGGCGCCTTGTCCGCCTTGTGCCACAGGATTGAAGCGCAGCCTTCGGGTGAGATCACGGAATAAATTGCGTGCTCCAGCATGAACACCTTGTTGGCAGTCGCGATGGCAACGGCACCGCCCGAGCCGCCCTCGCCGATAATCGTTGCAACCAAAGGTGTTCCCAAGGCCAGGCACGCTTCCGTGCTGCGCGCAATCGCTTCAGCCTGGCCCCGTTCCTCGGCACCAATTCCCGGGTATGCGCCCGCCGTATCGATCAGCGAAACCACCGGCAGACCAAATCTTTCTGCAAGGTCAAACAGGCGCTGCACCTTGCGATACCCCTCCGGCAACGCCATTCCGAAATTGTGTTTTACCCGCGACGCCGTATCGTTGCCCTTCTCCTGGCCAACAACCGCAACCGCAGCGCCACGAAACCAGCCCATTCCGGCAATGATGGCCTTGTCATCGCCGAACAGGCGATCGCCGGCCAGAGGTACAAATTCGGTAATCAGACGACTGACGTAGTCGGAGAAATGCGGCCTCGCCGGATGGCGTGCGACCTGGGTTTTTTGCCAGGGCGTCAGGCGCGCATAGGTTTCCGTGACGAGCTGCGGAACCCTGGCACTGAGGCGGGCAATTTCGTCCTCAACATTGATGACCTGCCCGCTCGCACGGTCCTTCGCCGATAGTTGGCGAAGCTCCTCGATCTTGCCTTCGAGTTCGGCGATCGGTTTTTCGAAATCGAGATAGGCCTTCATGCCAAACCGAATCCACCGAATCGTACCGACCACCCCGTAACGCGTCGGAAGGGTCACGGCAAGGCCAGCGCTTCGACAGCAAATAAGCCAGCCTATTTTCGACGGGTGTTCCGGGCCAGGGGATGGGCGGACTCCACGACCTGCCTCAGTCTTTCACGCGCCACATGCGTATAGATTTGGGTGGTCGCAATATCGGCATGACCGAGCATCGACTGCACGCTTCTCAGGTCCGCACCCCCCTCGACCAGATGCGTAGCAAAGGCATGGCGCATGACATGCGGCGACAGACGCTGTGGGTCCAGGCCTGCCGTAACAGCGAGGCCTTTCAGCAGTTGATGGCACCGGCGGCGGGTCAAATGACCCGAGCCGCCGCGCGACGGAAACAGATACTGCGCCGCCGAACTGTGCCCCCGGGGCAGGAATGCCGCTCGGGCTTCGAGGTAAACCCCAACTGCCTCGCGTGCAGGTTCGCCGAGAGGCACCATCCGTTCGCGGCCTCCTTTGCCGCGAACAAAGATCGCCCGCCGTGCACCGCGTACCGCAGCCAGCGGCAGTTCGACCAATTCGCTGACGCGCAATCCGGACGCGTAGAGCATCTCAATGATGCAGTGCAGCCGTGCCGATTCCGCATCTTCGGATGCCGCTGCCCGCGCTGTTTCGATGAGCGCCATCGCTTCTTCACGCGACAGCAGCTTCGGCAACGGGCGAGTCAGGCGTGGCGAATCGATCGTGCCGCAAGGGTTGTCCGGCCGCGTACCCTCACTGTAGAGAAAAACAAAGAATCGCCGCAACGCCGACAACTTGCGCGATTGGGACGAGGGTCTCACCGCAGCCGCCGAAAGTTTCTCCAGGTGCTGCCGAACATGCTCTGCGCGGGCGCTCGTCAGATCCGCGCCTGCTCGCAGACAATGTCGTGAAAATTCGACGATATCCCGCCGGTATGCTGCAATCGTATGTAACGACGCGCCGCGCTCCGCGCTCATCATGTCGAGGAACGATTCAACCAGGCTGAGATCGCGAACCGGCAGCGGCGCGGCTTCGCGGCGCATTATTGCGGTGCGGCCGGAGCCGGACGGAGCAGAAACGCTTCCTGTGCCAGAAGATGCGCCGCGTCACGCATACTCGCGGTCTGTAATGCGCGAATGAGGCGCACCACGATGTCAGGCGCCAGATCGCCGGGGCCACGGTCACCAACTGCCGTCGCCACCGCAAGAGCAACTTCGCCCCGCGAATCGGACAGGGCGGCTTTGTCGATCCGCTGCATCAGGACATCCGCCGGCCGGCGCCCGCCGGAAACCTGCTTCATCAGCGGCTCGATATCCAATTTCGCGTCCGTTGGCATCAACGTGCCTTCGGCAGCATCGAAAACACCAAGATCGAGAACTGTTCGCGCAATGTTTTGCGGAGTGAGTTTCTCCACAGGCTTGTCCGGCGCCGGGTCCGTCGGCCGATCCATGGGATCAGCCGCACTGTCCGTGGTGTCCGATGATTGTGCGGCTTTGTTCGCCGGTTGCCGGGCCATCTGGGAAAGGTCGGCCAACACCTGTTTGGCGTCCGCATTCCGCCGCGGATTTGGTGCGCTCAATGCGAATGCCAGCTCAAGCTGCTGCACCTCTGCCGCATTTTGGGGCAGTGTCGGGTCGAGAATATCGAGCCAGCGTTGCGCCGATTCTGGACGGCCCGCCAGCAGCAAGGCTCGCACCATCAGATCAGACCAGCGTGACCAATCCGGGGACGGCATGATCTGCGCTGCCGGATCGGCAAAAAGTTCGGCGACCTGACGCAGCAGTCGTTCGCGCTCCCCAATCTCGAATGCTGCATGAACCAGTTCGGCGCGCGCTCCAGCTTCGTTTTCGTTCTTAACTGCAGCCCGGAGCCGTGCGAGGCCCTTCATGAGAGGCTCGCTGCGCGCCACAGCCGACGCGCCGTTCAAGTCTTGCGGGCTGAAGCTGGTCAGATCGAGGACCTGCTCCAGCACTGCGACCGGAAGCACACCCGCGCGCACTGTCCTTTCGGCCGCGGCGATTCGAATCGGCGCCGGCGTTTCGATCGACGACGCCGCGATCAGCGATCCGGGAAGCCCAATATCGGTGCCAATCTCATTGGTCATCGGCAATTTGAGATGCACCAGCATGGCCACATGGATCGAATCCGGAAAACGGATGGAATCGGGCACCTTCGGCTTACCGCTGGTCCAGCCGTCCAGCAGCGTGATGAAGGCGGGATCGGCGATGCCCTGTTCTGTAATCACCGCGCGAGTCAGATCCAACGGGCCCGAATCATTGGTTACAGCATAGCAATAGGCCCGCAGTTCGACCCAAAACGGCTCGGCACTGTCCAGGCGATGCGAAGTGATGTCGCTGCATGCGTCATCGTCTCGCCCGGCGTAGAGAAGTGCATCGGTCTGGACGCGGAGAAGATCCAAATTATTTGGTTCCTGGATGCGTAACGCAAGTTTTGCGGCATCATCGACATAGCCGCCGTCCAAAAGCTTGGTCAGGCGCAGCTGATTGAACGATCCCATCGCACGCCCGGGTGGTGGCGCTGCGGCGGTCAGCAGCAATTTGCGCATCAGCAGGCGCTGCGCTGCGGACGGCGTTGCCGCAGGTACGCTTTGCAGCATCGTGACCATGGTCGCGCGGTCACTACCCTGCCATTCGTTGCTGCCCAACCCACCATTGCCGGTGTCCAGAGTTCCTGCGAGTGGACCTTCCAATGTACCAAGTTCGCCAACCTGCACCCCGCCTGCTGCGCCAGAGCGCAGAATTGGTCCCTTCGGCGGCACGCCGGCCGGCCTTCCTGCCGCTCTGGCGGGCGCCGCCAATTCATCCATATGGACAGCGTCAGGCGCGGCAGCTGAATCTTCCGGCGGCATCTCGCCGGAATTCTCCGCCGGCGCCAATTCTTCCATGTGAATGAGATTGCGCGGAGTGCCGGTCACTTCCGGTGCGGGAGTATCAACCATCGGCTGACGGTCTTTGGTCATTCCGGCGGCGTCTGGCTGCACGCTGTCCGCAACCTGCGCACGAATCACTGTGCAGGGAATTGCTATTACCGCAACGGCTATTCCAGCGGTCATGCCCCGGCGTTGCATCTTCAAAAATCCGCGCGTCATCTCACTTCGGCAGTTTGCTGTCGGGAATGACTTGTTCGATCGTGTGCGGACGCGGTCCCGCGGCGGAGCCGTACCAGGCCAACCCGCCCGCCGCCAGGACCAGCACGACAAAAAAACCCAAAAGTACTTTCCAACCCATCGCGATCCTCTGACGCCCGCTCGCGCGAACATCGCCCCATTTTGTGGCGGAATTGGTATCAAAACCATCAACCGGGGAAAAGCACCGCCAGACGAGCCCCCTAGCGCGAGAAAGGCGGCACGGTGTAAGCGAATTGCATGCGAAAGCTCTGCAAAACCATCGTTCTGGTCGGCATGATGGGCGCGGGTAAGACCTCGGTCGGCAGACGTCTGGCGACCGCACTTGGGGTGGCGTTTCGCGATGCCGACGCGGAAATCGAAACCGCCGCCGGATGCAGTATCAGCGAGATATTCGAGCGCTTTGGTGAACCGGCGTTTCGTGCCGGGGAACGCAAGGTCATTTCGCGTCTTCTCCGCGAAGCGCCCCACGTGCTGGCGACCGGCGGCGGCGCATTTATGGATCCGGAGACGCGCGGCCACATTCAGGACACTGCGATTTCCGTCTGGCTGCGCGCCAATGTCGATCTGCTGCTCGAGCGGGTAAAACGCAAAGACAATCGCCCACTGCTCAGGAATACCGACAGCCGCACCGCGCTGGTCCGCCTGATCGCAGAACGCGAACCGGTCTATGCTCAGGCAGATATAATCGTTGAATCGGATGAAGGGCCGCACGACACAGTGGTGAAGCGAATCATCTCGGCACTCCAGGCAAAGGGAGAACTGCCGAACGACGGGGCGACATGATGGTGACAGTACCGGTACAGCTTGGCCCCAGGTCCTACGAAATTCATGTCGGGCCGTCACTGATCCATAAGGCAGGTGCCCTGATTGCTGCCCATCTGCCCGCGGGCAGCCTTCGGCGAATACCGGTTGTCACCGACGAAACGGTCGCAAAGCTGCATTATCAGGAGCTTGCTTCCAGTCTTCAGCAGGCCGGACTGGAAGCGCGGCCGATTATTTTGCCACCCGGGGAGGCGACGAAAAGCTTCGATCAGCTCGAAAGACTGATTGACATGCTGCTTGCCGAAAATATCGAACGGAGTTCGCTTATCGTGGCGTTTGGCGGCGGCGTGATCGGAGACCTTGCCGGTTTCGCCGCCGGCATCCTCAAGCGCGGCGTGGACTTCGTGCAGATTCCCACCACCCTGCTGGCGCAGGTCGACTCGTCCGTTGGCGGCAAAACCGCAATCAATACGGCACGGGGCAAAAACCTGGTGGGTGTATTTCATCAACCACGCCTGGTAGTCGCAGATACTGCTGTCCTTTCGACTCTCCCGCGGCGCGAAGTTCTCGGCGGCTATGCCGAGGTCGTGAAATACGGGCTGCTGGGAGATGCGGATTTCTTTACCTGGCTGGAGCATAACGGTGCAGCAGTTCTGTCCGGCACCAGCGACGCGGTCGTCCACGCCGTGGCGCATTCGTGCACCATGAAGGCCGCAATCGTCGCGCGCGATGAACGTGAAACGGGCGATCGCGCCCTGCTCAATCTTGGGCATACATTCGGACATGCGCTTGAGGCGGCGACGGGCTATTCCGACCGGCTGACGCATGGCGAAGGCGTTGCGCTGGGCTGCGTCCTTGCATTCAAATTGTCGGCGCGACTCAATCTTGTAGACCGGGCAGCGGTCACCAGGGTGGAACGCCATTTGGCCGAATCAGGTCTTCCGGTCGCACTTCCGGACATTCCAGGGCCGCGCCCTTCTGCCGGTGAAATTCTCGTCCATATGCGGCACGACAAGAAGGCGCAGGGCGGGCGCATGACGTTCATTCTCGTACGGGACATCGGACAGGCCTTCGTCAGCCGCGACGTGCAGGAGAACGACGTCGCCGCTTTGCTTTCTGATGCCTGACGCCCTGGGGACTTGGCAATGACGCTCGATCTCGCCCTTACACTGCTTGCCATTTTTGCCCTGCTGCTGCTTTCGGCTTTTTTTGCCGGCTCGGAAACAGCCCTCACGGCGGTGTCGAAGGCGCGAATGCACCATCTGGCGAGCGAAGGGTCATGGCGTGCGCGGCAGGTGAACTATCTGATTTCGGACCGTGAAAAGCTGATCGGCGCCATCCTGATGGGGAACACCTTCGTCAACATCATGGCGTCGGTGGTCGCGACTTCCGAGTTTGGCTACGTGTTTCCCAAAGGCGCGGTTGCGATCATCACCCTGGTCATGACCGCCGTGATCCTGGTTTTCGCCGAAGTACTGCCCAAAACCGTGGCGATTGCCCGCACCGACCGCGCAGCGCTCATGCTCGCCTTTCCGGTGCGAATCGTCGTCACGCTGCTGTCGCCACTCGTCGCCGCCGTGCAGATCTTTGTCTGGTTGGTATTACGGGTTCTGGGACTGAGTCATGCCGGAGCAAAGCCTGCGATGACTGCGCAGGAGGAGATCCGCGGCGCCATCGAACTCCACCATCAGGAAGGGACCGTCGAGCGCGAGCACCGCAACATGCTGGGTGGAATTCTCGATCTCGCGGAGCTCCAGGTTGCCGATGTGATGGTCCATCGCAAGAATATGGAAGTGCTCGATGGCGGCGCCGAGCCGCAAGAGCTGATCGCCCGAATGATCGGGTCAAATCACAGCCGCTTTCCCGTATGGCGTGATGATCCCGAAAACATCGTTGGAGTGCTGCAGGTCAGGGACCTGCTGCGCGTCATGCTGGAGAGGGGGGCCGAGCCCAAATCGATCGATGTGATGTCTCTCGCCGTGCAACCCTGGTTCGTTCCGGACACCACGACTCTCGAAGAACAGCTGCGCGCATTTCTGGACCGGCGTGAGCATTTTGCGCTGGTGGTGGACGAATATGGTGTCTTGCAGGGATTGATTACGCTGGAAGACATTCTCGAAGAGATCGTCGGGGACATTGCCGAGGAACGCAATGTGCATGTGCCGGAGAATATTCGCCCGCAGCCCGACGGTTCATTCAACGTCGATGGCTGGACGCCGGTGCGAGACTTGAACCGCGAGCTGGAATGGGATCTCCCCGACGAGCTTGCGACCACAATCGCAGGACTGGTGATTCACGAGGCCCGGATCATCCCCGATGTCGGGCAGGTATTTTCGTTTTTCGGGTTCAAATTCGAAATCCTGAGGCGGCAGCGCAATCAGATCATGGCGCTGCGCATCACGCCGCCCAGGCGCAAATCCAAGGCGGCCTAATCAGCCGTCTCGGGCTTCATCGGGCGTGAGCGTCGTCAGGGCCAGCGCGTGAACGCCATTGGCGATTTCCTCGGCAACGGCGGCATAAACCCGGCGTTGCCGCTGGATCCGCGACAATCCGGCGAATTCCACCGAGACAATTCGTACACGGAAATGCGTTTCACCGCCTTCGCGTGCACCGGCATGTCCGGCGTGGTGCGCGCTTTCGTCCACGATGCTGAGGGAGCTCGGGCGAAGTGCCGCATCGAGCTTCGCGCGCAGGCGATCGGCCATTGCCGGCAATTCAGACAAGGGCAATCTCCCGAAGTGGTGAGGGAACGCATGTCAAGCTTTTCATTTTCTTGTTTTTTATACTTCCAAACCCATAATGACACTCATGAGTTCTACAGCCTACCGTCCGCGCTTCGGCTTCGATATTCGCATTAACGCATCACGCGCTAAGGCGCCGAAAACCAGGCCATGTGCTTCGCCCGGCTGCCGCGAACCGGCGGAAAGCAATGTTCCGAAGTCGCGCAAAAATCTCGAAGAACGGCATTGGCTTTGCCGGACACATCTGCGCGAGCACAACCAACACTGGGATTTTTTCGAGGGCATGAGCGCAACCGAAATCGAGCGCTTTTGCCTCGACGCAGTCACCGGCCATCGTCCGACCTGGCCATTGGGCAAACGTACGGCGTCCCCGCATGACGGGTCGGCCACACAGCATACCGGTGCTTACCGGTTCGAGGATGGATTCGCGATATTCGAAGAGGCTGCCGCTCCGGCGGAGCGCCGCCGGCCCGTCTTGACCAAGGCGCAGCTGGATGCCCTGGCCGTGCTCGACCTCGAAGAGACCGCCAGCTTGCACGAGGTAAAGGCGCGGTATAAGGAACTTGTGAAGCGGTTTCATCCTGATGCCAATGGTGGCAACCGCGGCACAGAAGAACGGCTAAGGCAGGTCATCAGGGCCTACGGCCATCTTCGGGCGACAGGTTTTGCGTGACACTTGCGCGTCGCCCCTCCCATGCCGGCTGAAGGAAATCCGCCCTGAGTTGGCTGGATTCCGGCAAAAATCGAATGGATGAATGATGCTCACGAATGGACTTGATCCTGCCGCAACGCCGGACCTGACGGTGGATGTGCGGAACACGTTTGGCCTCGATGTGGCCATGACCGTACCCGCCTTTTCCACGCCGAACGAGTACGTGCCCGACCTCGATCCGGCTTACGTATTCGACCGCGAAACCACGTTGGCGATTCTTGCAGGATTTGCCCACAATCGCCGTGTTCTGATCCAGGGCTATCACGGGACGGGAAAGTCCACCCATATCGAGCAGGTGGCGGCACGCCTGAACTGGCCCTGCGTGCGGGTGAACCTCGACTCCCATATCAGCCGAATCGATCTCGTCGGTAAGGACGCAATTGTGCTGAAGGATGGAAAACAGGTGACGGAGTTCCGCGAAGGAATCCTGCCCTGGGCGATCCAGCATCCCGTCTGCCTCACCTTCGATGAGTATGACGCCGGGCGTCCCGACGTTATGTTCGTGATCCAGCGCGTTCTCGAGGTACAGGGTAAATTGACGCTGCTGGACCAGAATCGCGTCATCCGGCCGCATGGCTCATTCCGGCTGTTCGCGACCTCCAACACGATCGGGCTGGGAGACACTTCGGGGCTGTATCACGGCACACAGCAAATCAATCAGGGGCAGATGGACCGCTGGAATATCGTGGTCACGCTGAATTACCTGGCGCACGATACCGAGGTCGATATCGTGTTGGCGAAATCGCCGTCCTACCAGACGGCTGAAGGAAAAAAGGCGATCGCTGCAATGGTCCGGGTCGCCGACATGACCCGCAACGCATTCATTAACGGCGATATCTCAACTGTCATGAGTCCGCGTACGGTCATTACCTGGGCCGAGAACGCGCAGATATTCGGCGACCTTGGCTTCGCTTTCCGCGTGACCTTTCTGAACAAATGCGACGAACTTGAGCGGCCATCGGTGGCGGAGTTTTATCAGCGCTGCTTTGGCCAGGACCTGCCTGAATCGGCCAGCCGCGTGAAGGTGGCCTGAGCATCTTGTTGTGACGGACGAAAATCCGATCGATCCCTTCAAGCGTGCGGTCGCGAGCACTGTCCGCTCGATGGCGGGCGATTCCGAACTCGACGTCACGTTTTCTCCCGAACAGCCGATGCTGCGGGGGACAAAGGTCCGTCTTCCCCTGCCCTCGCGCAGCCTGCCGCCGGAAGAAGTCGCGGCCGTTCGCGGCGCGGGTGACGCCTACGCCCTGAAACTTGCTTATCATGAAGATGCGATTGACCGTGAACTCAGGCCCGGGGGCGGCGATGCCGGCGTGATTTTCGAAGCTGCCGAGCAAGCCCGGGTGGAAGCCATCGGCGCCATGGCGATGCCGGGTGTTCGTGAAAATCTCGGTGCGATTCTGGCGATGCGCTGCAAGTCGCAGGGTTTGGGCGAGGTCAAGGAGCAAATCCAGGCGCCACTCACCGATATCCTGGGCCTGATCGTCCGTGAAAGGTTGACCGGCGATCCTCCTCCCGAAATCGCCAGGAGGGCTGTCGACCTGTGGCGTCCTTTTGTCGAGGCAAAAGTCGGACCCGAACTCGACCGGCTCAAAGGAACGCTGCGCGATCAGCGGGCTTTCGGAAAACTGACCCGATCCATCCTGACTGGATTGGAGCTTGCTGAAGAATATGTCGATGAGCCTGAGGGTGACGAAGAATCGCCTGAAGACTCCGAACAGGAGCAGGCCGAAGGCGAGGAGGAATCGGAGGGCGAGGAGACAGAACCATCCGACTCCGAAACTGAAAAGAAGGATGCCAACGAAGCGGACGAGGACGTCGCGGGAGAAATGAAGAGCGACGATTCCGATATACAGGACCCGCAGGAAACGCGTGAAGGCAAACGGCCGTTTCGTCCCGACCTGCCCTTCTCCGATGTCGAACGCTGGGATTACTCCGCCTTCACCACGCAATTCGACGAGACGGTGGGTGCCGAGGATTTGTGTGATGCGGAGGAACTGACGCGCTTGCGTAATTTCCTCGATCAGCAGCTGGCGCCGATTCAGGGTGTTGTTGCCCGGCTTGCCAATCGGCTCCAGCGGCTCCTGATGGCGCAGCAGAACCGCTCGTGGGAATTCGATCTCGAAGAAGGTCTGCTCGATAGCGCCAGGTTGTCGCGTGTCGTCATCGATCCGATGCACCCACTGTCGTTCAAAGTCGAACGCGAAATGGATTTTCGTGATACGGTGGTGACTCTGCTCCTGGACAATTCCGGTTCCATGCGCGGCCGTCCGATCATGGTGGCGGCGATGTGCGCCGATATTCTCGCACGCACCCTCGAACGCTGTGCCGTCAAGGTGGAAATTCTCGGTTTCACAACCCGGGCGTGGAAAGGGGGGCAATCGCGTGAGCGCTGGTTGAATGAAGGCAAACCGGCACAACCCGGACGGCTGAATGACCTCCGCCACATCATCTACAAGGCCGCCGATGTGCCGGGACGCCGCACACGGCGAAACCTCGGCCTGATGATGCGCGAGGGCCTGCTCAAGGAAAATATCGACGGCGAAGCGCTGATCTGGGCCCACAGCCGGCTCATGGCGCGGCCCGAGTCCCGCCGGGTTCTGATGGTGATTTCCGACGGAGCGCCGGTCGACGATTCGACCTTATCGGTCAATCCCGGGAACTATCTCGACAAGCATTTGCGCCGCGTGATCGAGGAAATCGAAAGCAAATCGTCGGTCGAACTGTTGGCCATCGGAATTGGCCATGATGTCACGCGCTACTATCGGCGCGCGGTGACCATCCTCGATGCGGAACAACTTGCCGGAGCGATGACGGACCAGCTGACCGCGCTGTTTGCCGGAGACGACGGACCCACCCCGCAGGGGCGCCGCGGAATGCGTCAGCGCGCTGCCTGATCAGGACGCTGCTGAAGCCGCGGTAAGGGCCTGCTTTTTGGCGATTTGCCGCTTGAGGCGCAAGGCGCGCTCGGAGAGCGCTTCGTCACGCGCCTTCAACAAGAACGGGTCAAGTCCTCCAACGCGGTCAATTGTGCGCAAAGCATTCATACTGATACGCAGCGAAACCCTGCAACCCAGGGTGTCACTGGCGATGCTCACTGTCTGGAGGTTTGGCCGGAAGACACGCTTTTTCCGATTGTTGGCATGGCTCACCAGATGGCCGCTCCTCACCCCTTTTCCGGTTAGTTCGCAGCGGCGGGACATGGCAGGTTCCTTCTGGCGGCAATGGGGTGAACCCGTCTCATAAGTGAACGTCGTCGGGCCCGTCAAGCATTTCACGCGAACGCGATGTCCCCGATTCCAACGGAAACTTCATTTCCCTAATCCTCATATACTGCCTAGAATTCGCCTGGGCTGGAGAGGGAGGCGATATGAAAAGTGCGCCGTTTAACTTTCTTGGCGCCTGCTGTGCCGGGCTTCTGCTCGCCGTTCCAGCTTTCGGAGCAGGAGGCGAAGACAATGCGGGTGATGGTACTCCCGCCTCCACTCTCGATCTGACTTATGACCTGTATGTCGGTGGAATACCCCTCGGCAAAGTCGCGATGTCGAGCCGATTTGAGGGAAGTGATTACAAGGCGATTTCGAGCCTCGAGACCAAAGGCATTGTGAATGCCTTCTGGCAGGCGAAGATTGAAACCGCGGTCAGCGGGTCGGCAGAACCGGACAAGCTGCAGCCCACGCTATATGACTCATTCTCCCAAAACCATTCGGTGCAACGGCAGCACGCCACCGTCATGTTTGGTCCGGACGGGCCCAGAGCGGTTACGTCCGATCCTCCCTACAGGAGCAACAAGTATCCGGTGACGGACGAACAGAAGAAGGGCACACTCGATCCCCTCAGCGCGGCCGTTTATCTGACCGGCGGTATGGCCAGCGCCGGCCAGAACCGGCCATGCCAGGCGACTGCTCCAGTATTTGACGGACGACGCCGCTACAATGTGGTGTCCAGTTTCGTGAAGAATACGCACGTACGCATGGACAACGGGCTCTATAGCGGCCCCGCCATGGTATGCGAGATCCATTACAACGAGATCGCCGGCTACAAACAAAGCATCATCGAACAGAACAAGAAGATGCCCAAAATGTATGCCTGGGTGGTGACGGTGCCGAGCAATTCTGATCCGAACCGGCATTATGCGATCCCGATCAGGCTTTGGGCCGTCACCGAATATGGCGTGGTTGCGGCTGTGGCGTCCCAGGCGAAACTCGATGGTCAGGCGCTGAACCACCCGGGATGATTGAAGCGGTCGCCGAAATCCGTTTGGTGATTAACTATTCCGGTCCCGGTTATTTCGACCGGACGCCAATCTGTTGTTTTCTGTGCGTGAATCGCATCAATCGCTTGTGCGTGAACGAAAAATGATAATCAAGTATGTTAGTGATTCGGACATGTTACGTTCGTGGTCTGTGCCATCGCGAAGTCATACCGATATTGGGCTTGAGAAATGTTTAGCGGCCCAGGCAAAGCCAGGCTCGGTTCACTAGGCCGATGGCATTGAAACCCATGGCGTACCATCCTGCTTCCCGACAGCAGGCCCGGATCACCGCAGTTCTCGGTCCGACCAATACCGGGAAAACCCATTTCGCGATCGAGCGGATGCTCGCGCATCGCAGCGGAATGATCGGTTTACCGCTTCGGCTTCTCGCGCGCGAAGTGTTCGACAAGCTGGTTCGTCTGCGCGGCGAAAGCGAAGTTGCGCTTATCACGGGTGAAGAACGCATTCTGCCCAAGTCACCCCGGTTCTTCGTCTGCACGGTGGAGGCGATGCCGGTGGATATCGGCGTGGCCTTTCTCGCTGTTGATGAAATTCAGCTCTGCACCGATCCGGAACGAGGACACATTTTCACCGACCGGCTTCTGAACGCCCGGGGTGACGAGGAGACGCTATGGCTCGGATCGGCGACCATGAAGCCGGCCATCGCGCGGATCGCACCCGAAACGCATTTCATCACCCGGCCGCGTTTTTCCGAGCTCGCCTGCACCGGCGCTAAAAAGCTTTCCCGCCTGCCACGGCGATCGGCCGTGGTCGCATTTTCCGTCGAGGACGTGTACGGAATTGCCGACACAGTCCGCACCCAGCGGGGTGGCGCCGCCGTTGTTCTCGGCGCGTTGAGTCCACGCACGCGCAATGCGCAAGTAGCGCTGTATCAATCCGGCGAAGTGGATTTCATGATCGCGACCGATGCGATCGGTATGGGCATAAACATGGACGTCGATCACGTCGCCTTTGCGGCGCGGGACAAGTTCGATGGATTCACGATAAGACCTTTGAAACCCGAAGAGATGGGCCAGATTGCCGGCCGCGCCGGCCGATACATGAATGATGGGACCTTCGGCGTTACCGGCGACACCGAACCACTCGAATCCGATCTGGTGCAGCAGATCGAAAACCATCGCTACGATCCGGTCAAAGTTTTGCAATGGCGCAACAACGCCCTGGACTACAGCTCGATCGACCGGCTGTTGGCGAGCCTGGACGAGCCGTCGCCCTGGCGCGGCCTCGTGAAATGCCGTCCTGTTTCGGACCTGATCACGCTTAATGCACTCGGCCACGACCCGGAGATCAGGGCTTCGGCAACCGCGCCGGCTGCGGTCAAACTGCTGTGGCAAGCGTGTCAACTTCCTGATTTCCGCAAACTGACTGCGGACGAACACGCGCGCCTGGCCGGACGCATATTCCGCCACTTGATCAGCGACTCCGGCGTTTTGCCCGATGACTGGATGGCCCGGCAGATCGCCCGCCTGGACGTGGTCGACGGAGACGTCGACACGCTCTCTGGACGGTTGGCCCAGATCCGCACCTGGACTTACATTGCGAACCGTCCCGGCTGGACCACCAACCCGCGCCAGTGGCAGGAGATCACGCGGGCGGTGGAGGACCGGCTATCAGACGCGCTGCATGAACGGTTGACGCAGCGATTTATCGATCGCCGCACATCACTCCTGATGCGTCACTTACGCGATGACGACGAGCTTCCCACCGAAGTAGACGATTCCGGCACGGTCCGGCTTGGCCCGGAACCACTGGGCAAACTCGAGGGCTTCGTTTTCACGCCCGATCCTCGCGCTGACGCGATACATCAGCGCAGCTTGCGCGCGGCAGCCGGGAGAATGCTCGGTCCTGAACTTGAACGTCGCGCCCGTGCGCTGATCAGTGCGCCGGACCATGATTTCATGCTGACCTATCACGGCAATATCTGGTGGTCGGGAGCGGTTGTGGCGAAACTGGCCGCCGGCGGTCATCCTCTGACTCCACTGGTGGAGGTGAAAGCCGACGAGCCGCTGGGCAACAGTTTGCGTGACGCTGTGAAGTCGCGGCTTGAGACCTGGGTCGCCACCCACGTCGAGACGCATCTTGAACCGCTTGTGGCGCTCAAACGCGCGGCAGCCGCGCGAACATCCTCGTGGGAGAACGGCGGCCTGCCGGGGCCGGCGCGGGGCCTTGCTTTCCGCATGGCTGAGAATCTCGGCCATGTTGCTTACGACGGCGTGCCGCTGACCTCCGAAACCCGCGCTGCTGCCAGAGAGCTGCGCCGTTTCGGGGTAAAGACCGGCTGCCGCGCGTTTTATCTGCCGCGCATGATCAAACCGGCCGCGTCGGCTCTTGCCGCGATGCTGTGGGCGGTGAAAGCCGGATTGCCGCAACTGCCGGCGCCACCCAGTCCCGGACTGACGTCATTTGCTGTTACCGACGGAGATGGACCACCGGCGTTCCTGGAAGCGGCATGCTTTATGATTATCGCCGGACGTGCGGTCCGGATGGATATGGTGGACCGCATCGATAATGCCCTCCAGCGCGCCTCCCGGGAGCGTTGCGATGCCCGCATCAGCCTGAATACTGTCATTTCACTGCTGGGCAGCAGTGCCGATTCGGCGACTGCGGTTGCGAGCGGGCTGGGCTGGAGGCAGGCGCCGGCGCATCAGTCCGGCGCTGCGGCTATGATTTGGCAACCAATTCGAACCCGAAAGCGCCGGCCACGCGGGACGCCGCACCGCGATTCGCCCTTCGCGGGGCTCGCCGCCCTCGCTCCCACAGAGTAACCCGTGGAGGAGTCACTTCGTATCGACAAATGGCTCTGGCACGCGCGTTTCTGCAAAACCCGTTCTATCGCCCAGGAAAAAGCGCTTCCGGGTCAGGTTCGGATTAATGGTCACCGTGTCGAAAAACCTAGCGCCGCGGTCCGGATCGGCGATATTATGACCATATCCGCACGTGGCCACGTGATCTCCCTGCGGGTAACGGGATTGGGCGTGCGGCGCGGTCCCGCCGCCGAGGCACGCGCACTGTACGACATTCTTCCCGAATAGAGCGGTTTGCGATTCGAATCGCAAAGCGCTCTAACCAGTCGTGTTGCCGCATTTTCTGCGCCGAACCGGTCGCCACTTCGGCAGAAAATGCTTTAACGCGCGCGGCAAAATGCCAGTGGAACGACAAGCTTAGGTTGCTTATCGCTTGATCGTCCGGTGTGCTCGTCCTATTGAGCGCGTCATTTCAAGGAGTTCCGATATTCAATGACCTACGTCGTTACCGAAGCTTGCATCCGCTGCAAGTACATGGATTGCGTCGAGGTCTGCCCCGTGGATTGCTTCTACGAGGGCGAGAACATGCTCGTTATCCACCCCGATGAATGCATCGACTGCGGGGTGTGTGAACCGGAATGTCCTGCCGATGCCATTCGGCCTGATACCGAGCCCAATCTGGAAAAGTGGCTGGAGCTCAATGCTTCATATGCCAAAGTCTGGCCGAACATAACAATCAAGGGCGAACCGCCACCCGATGCCAAGGAGTGGGACGGAAAACCCGAAAAATATGCCAATTTTTTCAGTCCGAACCCAGGCGGCGGTTCCTGAATATTTCCTCAGCGCCGTTCTAATCTTCGGCAACGGCCCGACACATTAACGTTATATTCCTGATTTTGTGCGCTTCTTCAACGGGTTGATGAGGGTTTCTGCTTCCTTTTTGCGGCTGTTTGTGGTATAGGGAGTACCAATTACAGATGGAGTGTCCGGCCAGTCTCGGGCGGGCTCTGGTGCTTTGTTGGCTAAGCACGCTCAGGTGTTGGAGGGCTTCCTGCGTCTTTCCCTGCGGATGACTCTCTGATTGGGCAGTACAGGTTTCGATTCGCATGAAATGCCGTCACCGGCACAAATCCGGACGGTGGGGTTGTTTCGTGCCAAGGCGATTGGAAGGTCTTTGAAATGACGGTAGCAGTGAAGAAAAAGATTGCCGGCCCCGCACTCAAACTTGTGCAACCCAAGGCGCCACCGCCAAAAGCAGCCCCTGCCAAGGTCGCCACCCTCGCCCGCCCCCAAGCTCCCAAAGTGCCGCTCGGTAAGCCGCCAGCTGCGGCCAAACCGGCTGTCACGGTCAAGAAACACGAGTTCAAGGCAGGCGATTTTATTGTTTATCCGACACACGGGGTTGGTCGAATCTCCAAGATCGATGAACAGGAGGTCGCCGGCATCAAGCTTGAGCTGTTCGTCATCACCTTTGAAAAGGACAAGATGATCCTGCGCGTGCCGACTGCGAAGGCGAAAGCCATTGGCATGCGCAAACTCTCCAGCCCGGATGTGGTCGCCAACGCTCTCAACACCTTGCGCGGCCGGGCGCGGATCAAGCGCACGATGTGGAGCCGCCGCGCGCAGGAATACGAAGCAAAGATCAACTCCGGTGATCTGATCTCGATTGCGGAGGTCGTTCGAGACCTGCATCGCGCCGGGGGGCAGCCGGAACAATCCTACAGCGAACGGCAGCTCTACGAGGCGGCGCTGGCGCGCATGGCCCGCGAGGTTGCTGCCATCGAACGTATCGAAGAGCAGGATGCGGTAAAAAGGGTCGAGAGCGCGCTGATCAAACGCGCCGCCTGATTTTTCTTCTTCACGCGAAAATAGCGTTCCTCTTCGATCAGCGGAGGAAGGCTATTTTTGTATCACCTCCAGCGCTGCCGCCGCCGAAATCTCCATCACCGGCCGATCATTCAATCCGATCCAACCCCGCACGCGGATCACCTTACCCCTTAGCCGCCGCAAATCGACATGCGTCAACCGCAGCGCCCGGGCGGCTTGTGGTTGGACCGCGGCCTCAAAACTGGATGCATTACGGAATTCAATGATTTCCCGGCCCCTGAGATCGCGGCTGCGCCAAACCTCCCCCTCCACGATCTCAAACCTGCCGGCACTTTTCGTGACTTCATCCGGCGTTTTGACCCGGAATCTTCCATCAGCCCAGTGGCCGGTGTGGGCGCCGATGCCTTCGCGTTCCGCCGAATAGAGGGCCCTTTCGCAAAGACCGGCGATACGCCCCGGATCCACCCTTACCAGGCCCTCGCGAAGCATGGCTTGCTGAAGCCAATTCCCGTCGGCAAACAATTGCGCGGTTACGCGCTGATAGCGATCGGCCAGGTTGAGGACCGCAAGCCGCAACTCGTGTCCTGCGAGTGTGGCGGCGAGCGTGGACCGTGCCGCAGCAACAATCTCAGGTGATGCCGGGCTGCCGTCCTCACCCGGACCGATCACGCCTGCAAGCCGTACCTCGCGCCCTTCGGTGGTACGGAACGAGGACGCGGTGACCGCGGACGCAAACTCGGCGCGCACGTCACCCGATGTCGGACACGCCGGTTGATTTTGCGGCGCCTTCGTCGATGCAAGTTGCGTGGCAACGGTGGGCTGAATCGGCAGCACACACACCACTGGCGCAAGCAGCAACCACAAGCGCATTTAGCCGCCCCGCAAACGTCAAGAGTACCCGCCTCCCCGTCGCGGGCAGGCGGGCACAGGCAACTGGCAGATGGCGGTCAGTTCAGGTCGCCGCCAATATTCAGGCCGTACCTTCCGGCGCCAAGCAGTGCGACCGCAAAGCCACCCAGCAGGTAGAACATCTGGGTTTCGAGAAAATAATGATCCCAGTGATTTCCCGCCGGATTGTTGGCCACCATGAACAGATGGTTTGTAGCGCCCATCAGGCCGATATGCGCCATGAACAGTGCGATAATCATGAACACGCCGAGGAGGAGGCCGCCGAGGCGCGCATAAGCGCCCAGCACCATCGCCAGCCCGCCGCCAAATTCGACCAGAAATCCCAACCACATCAGCTCGGTTGGCAAATGCCAGCGCGCGAGATTGTTGGGAATTCCGGCATCGCCTGTCGCAAGCGCGATACCGTGAAAGAGAATCAGAATTCCAACTGTCAGCCGAAGGACCAGTTTGCCCAGATCTTCGCTTGATGCCTGTGTGATCGTAGATGTTGCTGCCACGGTTTCCCCCTGTTGGGTCTGAACTCGCCGGAAGGCAATTTATAGGCTAAATGCCCCTGATTTTACAGCGCCGGGTTTTATTTGGCGCGACGGCCAAGCCCTCGTTCGATGACGGTTGAAATATCGATCAAGACTAAAATTGCGCCCGGCGACTCGGCCGGTATAGCCGAAGCGGTACGCGACCTGCGCAGCCGCGAACCGGTCGTGTTCCCGACGGAAACTGTCTACGGCCTTGGCTGCAATGCGCTCGACGATCACGCCGTCGCGCGGGTCTTTGCGGTCAAGGACCGGCCGCGGTTTAATCCCCTCATCGTGCATGTGCGCGGTTGGGATCAGGCAATGGAATACGTCGAGCACAATCAAGACGCGTCCGCTCTGGCCGAGAAGTTTTGGCCCGGCGCGCTTACACTCGTGCTGAACCGAAACAGCAATTGTCGAATCGCGCGGCTCGCCACTGCGGGTCTTGACACCGTGGCAGTTCGCGCTCCGTCCGACAGGCTTGCACAGGCGTTGATTGATGCTTCTGGTTTCCCCCTCGCGGCACCAAGTGCCAATCGTTCGGGACGCCTCAGTCCGACCACGGCGCAAGCGGCCTTCGACGAATTGAGCGGACGTGTTGGGCTAATTCTGGACGGCGGCACATGCCAGGCCGGAATCGAATCGACGATTGTCGGATTCGAAAATGGAGCGCCTGTGATACTGCGACCCGGCGCAATTCCTCGCGAACACATCGAGGCGGTCATCGGGCCGCTGGTGGAACGGCAGGGCCAGACAGTCACCGCGCCCGGAATGCTGGCGAGTCATTATGCACCCGGGGCGCGCTTGCGCTTGAACGCAATCGACATCGCGCAGGGCGAAGCATTGCTCGCATTCGGCGAGACCACTCTAAACGCCGGCGTCATCT